>CALCXL010000894.1 GCA_937907595.1 uncultured Pseudomonadota bacterium | reverse complement strand
CCGTGGGGGCTGCGTCCGCGGAGGTCGGCGCGAGCAGCGCGACCCCCAGGAGCAGGGGTGAGACGGCCGCGAGGCCGCGCCGGGTGGAAGACGCGAGTAGGTGCATGAGTTCCTCCAAGAACGGGACGGTCCATCCGCCCATCGGCCGGGGCGCTGTCGCCCGCGTCGCCGTGCGGGGAGCGTGGCCCGGGGTGGGCGAAGAAGTCTTTGAGGATCAGGGAGATGGCCGGTCCGGATAGGAGGTTGGCCGTTCCGGATAGGTCGCCTGCGCGGTCCAGACAGGGAGATGGCCGCTCCGATCAGGAGGCGAGGTCCTCGGTGGGCGGGCGGCCGAACCAGTTCGCGTAGAGCCGCGAGAAGTAGTTGGGCGTGAAGCCCACCGCGGCGGCCACCTCGGCGACGGTGGAGTAGGCCCCCGTCACCAGCATCTGGTGCGCCTGTTCGATGCGGACGCGGCGCACGTAGGCGCTGGGGCTGTCCCCGGTGAGGCGCCGCACGTCCCGCCGGAGCTGGCGCGAGCTGATGCCCAGCTGCTTTGCGAGCGACGCGATGTCGAACCCGTCGTCCCCCATGCCGCGCAGCACCGCCTCCCGGAGCCGCTGAGCGTCCTCGTCGTCCACCACCGCGACCGGCGGCGGGGACGTGTCGGGGCTGGGTTCTGCTCGACGGAGCAAGGCGTGGACGCGCGCGACCACCTCGCGCATGCGGAACGGCTTGGCCATGTAGTCGTCGGCGACCTCGAGCCCATCGGCCCGGTCGTCGGCCTCCGCCTTCGCGCTCAGCAACAGGACGGGGATCGATGCGAGGTCGGCGTCGGCCCGGAGCCGGCGGCACATCTCCAGGCCATCCACCCCGGGCATCATCACGTCCGACACGATGACGCCGGGGCGTTGGTCTCGGGCCGCCTGCAGGCCCTCGGCCCCGTCGCAGGCCGAGGCGACGTCGAAGTACTCGCTCAGCTGCTCGACCAGGAAGGCTCGCATGTCGGGGTGGTCCTCGACGACGAGCACGCGGGCCCGCCCTGGGGACTCCGACGGCGCCCCGGGCTCCGAGTCCGCGCCCTCCGCAGCAGGAGCCACCCGGAGCGAGGTCGCGATCTCGCCAGGAGCGAGGTGATCGGCGCCGCGGGGCATGTGCACCGTGAAGGTCGAGCCCTCTCCCAGGACGCTCTGGACGAACAGCTCCCCGCCGTGCAGCTCCACCAGCTCCCGGGCGAGCGCCAGACCGATCCCCGCCCCCTCGCGACCCCGGTCCATCCCACTCTCCACCTGGTGGAAGCGGTCGAAGATGGCGACCAGGTCGCCCTGCGCGATGCCGATCCCGCTGTCCGAGACCCGGAGGCGGGCCCACTCCCCGTGCTCGGGCGCCTCCAACGCCACGTGGATCGAGCCGCCCGCAGGCGTGAACTTCAGCGCGTTGGAGAGCAGGTTCGACAGGACCTTGTCGAGGATGTCGTCGTCGAAGAAGGTCGGTACCGGACCGGCCGGGGTGTCGGACTGCAAGCTCAGCGATGCCGCCGCGCACGCGGGGTCGAACCGCTCCAGCGTGCGACGCACAAAGGCCCCCAGGTCCAGGCGACGCGCGCGGATGGGCACGCCGCCGGACTCGAGGCGGGCGACGTCCATCAGCTGGTCGACGAGCAGGGCGAGCCGCTCGGCGTTGCGGCGGACCATGTCCAGCGAGCGACGGGCCGACGGGTCTTCCACGGCCGGCAACACCTTCTCCAGCGGCCCTGCGATGAGCGCCAGCGGCGTGCGCAGCTCGTGGGAGACGTTCGCGACGAAAGCGTTCTTGAGCCGGTCCAGCTCCGCCAGGCGGTCGGCCTGGGCCTGGAGTCGATCGTTGCGGTCGCGGAGCTCCTCGGTCCGCGACCGCAACGATCGACTCCAGGAGCGAGGCGCGGCGGCGCAGGGCCCGGTTGCGAAAGGCCAGCCCGCCGGTCAGCAGAGCGAACAACAGCACCACAAGCAGGGTTGGGAACCAGGCCGTCTCGCGGAACGAGGGTCGACGCCGGAAGGCGACCGCGAGGGGCTCGCTCCAAGCCCCGGCCAGCCCCGCGCGGACCTCCAGCCGGTACGTCCCCGCGGGCAAGCTCGCCCAGTGGGCTCCGCGCTCCTGGGACGGAGGGCTCCAGGCGTCGCGGTAGCCGAGGAGGCGGTGTTGGAAGAGGAGCTGGTCGGGCCAGCGGTGCTCGACGGCCGACCACCGCGCCGTGACGTCCCGGACCTCGGCGGGCAGGACCAGGTCCCCCGCGGTCGACACCTCCACCCCGCCTGCAGCCAGGGAGCGCAGCACGGGGGTCGGAGCCTCGGGGGCCCGGACCACCGCGGGGTCGATCACGGCGGCGCCCCGTTGGGTCGGGTACCACAGGGCGCCGTCGGGGCCCCGGCCGAACGCCGGCTGCCTGAACCCGTTGGCCTCGCGGTGGGCCATCCCGTCGCGCTCTTGAAAGCCCAGGGAGGCGACCCGCTCCGCCTCCCCGGCGAAGAACGCTTCGAGCCCCGCCCTCGGGACGGTGAAGATCCCGCGGTTGCCGCTCATCCAGAAGCGACCGAACTCGTCTTCGGTCACGGAGTGAAGGCCGTCGTCGAAGAGTCCGTGCGCTCGATTCAGGCAGCGGACACCCAGCGGGGCGGACGACACGTCGATCCGGCAGAGGCCGTCGTCTCGCATGGCCGCCCACAGAACGCCCTTCGCGTCGAAGTGAAGCCCGCGGACGGCCACGCCCGGGAGCCCCTCTCCCCGCCCGAAGACAGCGAGGCGGTCGGAGTCGAGTCGGACGATGCCGTGCTCTCGGGTCCCGGCCCAGACCGAGCCATCGGGGGCCTCTGCGGTGGACCGCACGTCGCCGATCACGTCGGCCTTGTCGGCGAACGCCAGCTCCCAGGCCGCAGACGCCCCGTCCGCGGCGCCCACCCACAGTCCGTCGCGGGTCGCGACCCGCACCCGTCCGTCGCGAGCCACGTGCACGGACTCCGGTTCGCGAAACGGCGGGGCGCCCGGCGAGGGCACGCAGTCCGGGCCGTCGACCCGGCACAGCCCGCCTTCATGAGCGACCCACACGGTGCCGTCTCCGGCCTGGTTCATGAGGCCCTTGAAGCCCCCGGCCGAACCCGCCAGCCGCAGCGGCTCCACCTCAGCCCCGGACCTCCGCTCGAGCCGGGCCTCGACGTCGAGCAGCACCGCGCCGTCGGGGTCAGGCAGGACGACGTAGACGATCCGGGACCCCTCCGGTGCCTGATCCCCGAGCCGTCCGACCGCGGCCGGCCGGAGTCGGAGCAGCCCTCCGCCGGTGGTGGCCACCCACACCGAGCCGTGGCGGCCCGCACGGATCGCACGCACGGGTGCCGGCGACCGGTAGATGGGGACGCCGTCGCGCAGGATCCGGGCCCCCACGGCTCGCCAGAGCGCGCCGTCGATCCGGGCGGCAGGCAGCACGGACCGCCCGTCGCACGGGGTCGAGCCGACGGACCGAATGGGTCCCTCCGCATCGATCACCGCGACCCCACCCTCGACCCTCCACGAGGCGTCGGCCCCGTCCACGAGCGCCCCCTCGGGAGTCGCGTGAACCCGACACACCGTGGCGTGCACCCCAGGCGGAGGGGCGAGGTGGATCGGCCCGCCCTCGGTGCCGAGGCGGTGCAGCCCGGTCTCGGTCGCGGCCCACACCGTTCCGTCGGAAGCCTCCGACGCGTCGAAGAACTCCCCCACGGCCGACCGCTCGGCCAGGGTCTCCACTCCCTCCGGTGCGAACCGGACCAGGCGCTGGTCCGTCCACGCCAGCAGCCCGCTCGGCGCGGGCGCCAGACCGGCGAGCCCGTCGAGGGGGACGGTGGTCACCTCCCCGTCCACGATCCGGCCGACCGCGCCGCCGGCGTTGAACCACAGCCCCTCCGGCCCCGATCGAAGGCCCTCGGCCCCTTCGGCCACCCGCTCGATCGTCGTCCCGGCCACGCGCAGCAGAGTTCGCTCCTGCGTCGTGAACCAGGCGACCCCGGCGGAGTCGGTCTCCACCGCCACCAGCCGATTCCTGGGCAGGGACGACACCGCAGGGCGGCGCGTCACGTCGAAGCTGGCTCCGTCGAAGCGCACCAGCCCGTCGAAGCTGGCGAGCCACAACAGACCGTCGGGGCCGAACGCCAGAGCGTTCAAGTGGTCCAGGGGCAACCCATCGTCGACCGTCCAGCGGTCGACCATCCACCGCGGGTCGTCGGCGGGCTCGCTCGACGCCGCCAGAACATCGTGGCCGAGCAGGACCGCTGCTACGACGGCGATGATCCGGATCCCGTCGGTCCTCAAAGCACGCCGCTCCTGCTCCTGTTCATCGACGCGCAGGTTGCCACGGCGACGCGGTGGATGGTCGCCCTCAGCGGCTGGCGGTGAAGCTGAGGGTCTAGGGGTCGCCGACGTCGGGGGTTGCGGTGACGGTGGCCTGGCTGGCGCCCTCGGCGGCGGGCTCGAAGGCGAGGGTGCGGGTGGTGTCTAGCAACGTGCGACGGATTGGCTCGGTCGCAAGTAGGCCGCAGGCTCCTAGGTCTCCTGCGCTGCCAGCAGCCCGTTCAGCCGGTGCTGGTCGATGCCGTAGCGGGCCATCAGGGCGTCGGCCTCGGCGCGGCGCTTGTCTCGCGGCACGCGGGTGTCGCCCTTGATCGCCTGGATCATCACGTTGCGGTGGGTGTGCGAGTCGGAGATGAACTCGACCACGCGGCTGGTGTAGCCCTGGGACTCCAGCAGGAGGCTGCGCAGGCTGTCGGTCAGCATCTGCGTGTAGCGGTCCTTGAAGGTGTCGTGGCGGAAGAGGGGGAGCTCGTCGGCGGGGACCTGGAACTGGGGGCGCAGCTCCTTCTGGCAGCAGGGCACGGCGATGATCAGGGCAGCGTCGGCGGCGAGCCCGGCGAAGAGGGCGTCGTCGGTGGCGGTGTCGCAGGCGTGCAGGGCCACCACGATGTCGGCCGCGCCGGTGGGGTGCTCCTCGGCCGTGCTGTGGGTGAAGGTGAGCCCCTGCAGGCCCAAGCGGGCGACCACGCCGTTGTTGAACGTCACCAGATCGGCGTTCTGGTCGATGCCAACGACCTCGGTGGGGATGCCCAGGACCTGGTTGCAGTAGTCGTGCAGGGCGAAGGTCAGGTAGGCCTTGCCGCAGCCGATGTCGACGACGCGCAGGCGCTCGCGATCGCGCAGGCCGGCCTTGGTGACCAGGGGATCCAGGACCCGGATGAAGTTCTGGAGCTGCCGGAACTTGCCCTGCTTGCTGTCCCGCACGCGGCCCTTGCCGTCGACGATGCCGAGCTCCTGCAGGTAGGGGGCCTTGCTGGCCTCCAGGATGTAGTTGCGGGGGCGGTTGTGGGCCTGGGGCGCGCCGCCTTGCTCGAAGGTGGCGGCCTTCTGGTGGAAGCGGGGGGTGCCGCGCTTGTTGGTGCGCAGCTCCAGGTTGGCGGCGGTGGTGAAGAGGTAGGCCTCCCCCAAGGAGTCGCTCAGCAGCTCCCAGACGGCATCGGGGGCCTCGGCCAGGGGGTGGTTGCGGGTGATGTCCCGGGTCTTGTGGCTGAGGACCAGGCTGAGCATGGGCTCGCCGCGGATCTCCACCAGCCGGCCGACGGCGCGCAGGGGGCGGTCCTCGTCGGCGGCGCCCTTGCGGGGCTTGCTGAGGGTCAGCTTGACGAAGGTCTGGGCCTCCAGGGCGCGGGCGAGCTCGGTCAGCAGGCGGGCGGTGGCCTCGGGCGGATCGACCCGCGCGGCGGGGGAGGACGGGTCGGAGGCTGGGTTCATCGGCCGAAAATACACAATGCGCCGGGTGAGACGACGGCAGCCTGCGATTCGGTGGGCGGTGAGCGCTCCGGGGCACCGCGCGGAGGGTGAAGGCGGCTACGGCCCGTCGGCGAGGGCGGCGACCACGTCGTGGCGCTGTTGGGCGAAGGCGCGGAAGGCCACGGCCTTGTCCGTGAAGTCGCAGGCCAGGCCCCCCGGGGAGGCGGCCGCCTCGCCCAGGCTCCACGACGCCTCCACCGCGTCCACCCGGGCCGAGACCGCGTCGGGGTGCAGGACGGTCTCGTTCAGCTCGAACAGGCGGGCCTCGTACTCGGCGCGGTAAGCCGCCAGGAACGAGTCTTTGACCCGGTGCCACCAGCCCGAGCGGTTGTCGGGGTCCCCCTGCTCGCCCATGTGGATCGACGCCGACGCGCCCTTCCACCCGCCGAAGTCCTGATCCAGGTCCCAGGGGGCCAGGAACCACCGGCCGTCCGAGCGGCGCTGCACCCAGTAGTGGTTCTGGAACATGTCGTCGAAGGGCACCGCCCAGTTGATGACCGCGAGGTAGTTCAGGACCAGGTCGACGTCGAAGCGGTCGGCCAGGAAGACGGCCAGGTCCTCGTCGCTGCCCGCGCGCGCGACCTCGTGGTCCTCCAGCAGCGCCTGCAGCTCGTCGTGTCCCGCCCAGTCCCAGGTCTTGCGCTCGTAGGTCCAGGCGGTGCGCTCCAGGGCCGTGTAGCCGCAGAGGTCCTCCAGCGGGCGCCCGTCGCCCCAGCCGTAGGGGCCCTCGTCGCAGTTGCAGCCGCCCGACTTGAAGAGGTGCGGCACCGAGGGCTCCGCGGGGGCCTCGGGCGGCAGGTCGGCCAGCCAGCGCTCGAGCATGGCCTCCCCCGGCCGCTCGATCTCCTGGGTGTAGTTGTAGTAGGCGCCGTTGACGAAGAGCCGCGCGAAGCGCACCTCGGGCACGGGCAGGCCCACCTCCTCGAAGAGGCCGAAGCCCACGGCCGCGGTCAGCCCGGGGCAGCCCTGGGTCAGCTTGTTGAGGGTGATGGCGCTGCGGCCCTCAAACGGCGCGTAGCGGGGGAAGCGCACCGACCAGGACAGGGCGCGCAGGGGGGCGGGGCGATCGGGGCCGGGGGCGTTCCAGGCCGCGATGTCCCGGCCGTTCGAGCGGTTCCAGCGGCTGCCCTGGTAGCGCACCTGCACGTCGTAGACGGTGCCGTCCTCCACGAAGACCGCCGGCACCCGCAGCGCCCAGCCGGGGTTGGGGGTGCAGGCGTCGATCAGGCGGCCCGGCTGCACCGCGTCCCAGAGCGACGTCCAGCGATCGGTGGCCAGGTAGAGCCGGTAGGGGCGCGTGCTGCCGGGGAGGGGCCACGCGACGAAGGCCGCGTGCCAGGCCATGGGGTCGCCGGGGCGGGGGGAGAGGACCCCGCCGTCGGCCGAGATGCGCGCGCGCAGGATGGTCTCGTCGGCCTGGGCGGGGAGCTCGGCCGTCCACAGCCCGTCGCCGGCGTCGATGAGGGGGGCGTCGAGCACCGGCTCCCCCTCGACCTGGACGTCGTCCGCGAACCACTCCACGCGCAGCCCCGGGGGCGGCGGGCGGCTGAGAAAGAGCTGCAGCGCCACCGGCTGGCCGGGCTCGATGGGGCCGGGGCTGCCGTCGCCCCACAGCATGGCCAGCACCACCGCGGGCAGGTCGGAGTCGGCCACCGCGAGCACGACCCCGGGATCGGCGCCGTCCAGGGGGGACGCGGCCCAGGTCGCCGGATCGTCCGTGGCGGCCTCCAGGCTCAGGCGCTGCAGGGAGCGGCCGCGCAGGGCGTGGTCCTCCACTGGCAAGGAGTCCGCCGGCAGCCAGAGCGAGGATGCCCCGAGCGCGTCGGCGCCCACCGGCCAGGGGAACGCGTCGTCGTAGCGAAGCTCGTCCACGACCCCGCCCGCCGCGTCCACCAGGCGCAGGCGCTCCCCGCCGTTGGACAGGCGGCCTGCGTAGGCGCCGAGGACCTGGACGCCGTCGAGGTCGTAGACCGCGGCGAGGCGGGCGGGGTCGGCGGCCAACACCGCCGTCGCGCCGGGCTCCAGGGTGCCGCCGTCGAAGGTCCAGGCGATCCCGTCGTCGAAGGCCCACCCGGTGAGGTCGGCGGCGGCGTCGCCGGCGTTGTGCAGCTCCACGAACTCGTGCTGGTCCTCGTAGTCCTGCTCGCCGACGGGGTGGTACATCACCTCGGTGAT
>CALCXL010000893.1 GCA_937907595.1 uncultured Pseudomonadota bacterium | reverse complement strand
TACGAGTCGGCGCTGCACCGCTTCGAGGGCGAGGCGGTGGTGGAGAGCCTGGAGGACCCCGCCATCGGCGACGTCTCGGCCCTGGCTCTGCACGGCGATCAGCTTTGGTCCGTGTCGTTCTGGCGGGGCTCGCGGGCGGTGCGCTACGGCCTGTCCCCCCTGCGCATCGAAGCCAGCCGCAGCCTGGGCGGCGCCCACTACGACGTCGAGGTCGACACCGCCCGCGATCGGCTCTGGGCCTCGGCCTACATGGGCTCGCGGGTGAGGGTGCTCCGGGCGACGGATCTGGGCGACGTCGGCACGATCCGTACCGGGCTGGGGACCCGCGCCCTGGCCCTGGACGCCGAGCGGGGCATCCTGCTGGCCAGCAGCGTCTACGACGGCGTGATCACGGCCGCCGACGCCAGCACCGGCCGGGTCCGCGGACGCCTGCGCGTGGGCGGTCACGTCAAGGACATCGCCATCGACCCCGCCGGCGAGGCCTGGTTCGCGTCGCGCTGCGGGGTGTTCCGCCTGGATCTCAGCGCCTGGCCTTGAGCCTGGACCTCAGCGCCTGGCCCTGAGTCCCCCCTCGAGAACGACGGAGCCCGCGACCGTCTCCGATCGCGGGCTCCTCCTCTCGTTCCGATGCGCCCTCGCGAGCGCGCGGGTTCAGGCGGCGTGCAGGTGCCGCCCGCGGTGGTGGCAGCGGTGGCCGCCGTGGGGTCCCTTCTGCAGCATGTCGGCCAGGCGGTCGCGCTGCTCGGGGTCCAGGGCGGCGTGTGCCTTCTTGAGCGCGCCGTCCACCGCCTGGTGCATGCGGGCCATGGAGGCGTCCTGCTCCTCCCGCAGGCGGTCGAGCACCGAGCCGTCGTACTCCGCCCCCTTCAGGGCATCGGAGACGGCGCTGCGGGCCCGGGAGAAGGCCCCACGCTCCTCGGTGAAGGCTTCGAACAGGGCGTCGACCGCCTCCCCCAGGGCCGCGTCCTGGGAGGGGCGGGTGTCCAGGCGGGACGAGAGGCGGTCCAGGATCCAGTCGCGGCGGCGGCGCCGGCGGCTGTAGGCCCCGCGGGAGAAGCCCCCCCGGCGGTGGCGGTTGAGGACGTAGAAGGTGAGGGCGGCACCGAAGAAGAATCCGAGCATTTGGTGTGTGCTCCTTTCACTCCAGACCTTCGGAACCGGCTGCTTCGGCTTCGTGTGCGGAGTGCGAAGAAGTGCAAAGACGCGGATCGAAGCGCCCAGCCGGCCTCTGGGGCCCGGTCCCGCGACGGCTCACCCCCGGGCGCGCCGCACCCGCAGGGCCCCGGCCCCCTGCTTCCACATCGACGCCGCCACCGACCGCCAGGCGCCCATGTCCGGCAGCGGGTCCTTGCCGTCGGCCATGCGCGCCAGCTGGTTTTCGTACCAGGAGACCTCCAGCATCGAGATGGTGTCGATGGCGCGGTTTCCCGTCGTCAGCCGCCCCACCCGCGAGGCCACCTCCTCCCCCGCCAACACCTGCTTCGGGAACTCCGGCTGCACGGCCAGGGTGCGCGCCAGCCCCACCACGTCCGCCGCGCCCTCCACCGCCGCCGCCATGCCGACGGGGGTGCGGAAGCCACCGGTGATGCACAGGGGCACGGTCAGGGCGCCCCGGGCCCGCTCCAGGAAGTCCAGGAAGTAGCCCTCGCGCGCCTTGCTGCGGTCGCTCTTCCAGCCGGTCATGGCCGGCGACTCGTAGGTGCCTCCCGACACCTCGATCAGGTCGATGCCCCGCTCCTGGAGCTGCTGCATCACGTCGATGGAGTCCTCCTCGGCGAAGCCCCCGCGCTGGAAGTCGGCCGAGTTGAGCTTGATCGACACCGGGAAGGCCGGGCCCACCTCCGCGCGGATCGCGTCGTACACCGCCAGCACGAAGCGGGCGCGGTTCTCCGGCGAGCCCCCCCAGCCGTCCTCGCGCACGTTGTGGTGGGGGGAGAGGAACTGGCTGACCAGGTAGCCGTGGGCGCCGTGGATCTGCACGCCGCCGAAGCCCGCCCGCTGCGCCAGGGACGCCGACGTGGCGAAGCGCTGGATCAGGTCCTCGATCTCCGGCTCCGTCAGGGCGCGGGGCGGCGCGAAGCCCTTCTCCAGGACCTTGCCGAAGGGCACGGCCGACGGCGCCACGGTCTCCGGGCTGAGGAAGCGCGGGCTCTGCTTGCCGGGGTGGTTCAGCTGCATCCACAGGGCGTTGCCCGCCGTGGATCCCGCCGCCGCCCAGGCCTCGAAGGCCGCCAGGTCCCGGTCGTCCTCCAGCACCACGTTGTCCGGCTCGCCCAGGGCCCGTCGGTCGATCATGACGTTGCCGGTGATCGACAGGCCCACCCCGCCCTCGGACCAGCGGCGGTACAGCCGGCAGAGTCCCTGGGTCGGCGCGTGGTTCGGCGCCAGGATCTCGCTCATGGCGGACTTGGCGATGCGGTTGGGCAAGGTCGCGCCGCAGGGCAGGGACAGGGGTTCGGACAGGATCTGGGCTGCGTTCATGCGCGCCATCGTGGCAGCTTCCCTTGATCCCTTCCCGGCCGAAGGCTAAACGCCCTCAACCTCGGGAGGCCCCCCCGTGCCCCGTCGCACCGACATCGAATCGATCCTCATCATCGGCTCCGGCCCGATCATCATCGGTCAGGCTTGTGAGTTCGACTACTCCGGCACCCAGGCCTGCAAGGCGCTGCGGGAGGACGGCTTTCGCGTCCTGCTGATCAACAGCAACCCGGCGACGGTGATGACGGACCCGGACATCGCGGACGCCACCTACATCGAGCCGATCACGCCGGAGGCCGTGGAGAAGGTCATCGCGCGGGAGCGTCCGGACGCGCTGCTGCCGACGATGGGCGGCCAGACCGCGCTCAACACCACCATGGAGCTGCACAAGCGCGGGGTGTTGGACAAGTACAAGGTCAAGCTGATCGGCGCCAACACGGAGGCGATCAACAAGGCGGAGGACCGCTCCGTCTTCAAGAAGCTGATGCTGGAGATCGGCGGGGAAGTGGCCCGCGGCGGCTTCGCCTACAACATGACCGACGCCTGGCGCCTGGTGGGGGAGACGGGCTACCCGGCGATCATCCGCCCCTCCTACACCCTGGGCGGCACCGGCGGCGGCGTGGCCTTCAACAAGGAGGAGTTCGCGACGATCTGCGACGGCGGCCTGCGCGCCTCCCCCACGAAGGAGCTGCTCATCGAGGAGTCGATCCTGGGCTGGAAGGAGTACGAGCTTGAGGTCATGCGCGACCTCAAGGACAACGTCGTCATCATCTGCTCCATCGAGAACGTGGACCCCATGGGCATCCACACCGGCGACTCCATCACCGTCGCCCCCGCGCAGACGCTGTCCGACGTCGAGTACCAGGCGATGCGCGACGCCTCGATCAAGATCATCCGCGCCGTCGGCGTCGACTCCGGCGGCTCCAACATCCAGTTCGGCGTGAACCCGCGGGACGGCCGGGTCGTCGTCATCGAGATGAACCCCCGCGTCAGCCGCAGCTCCGCCCTGGCCAGCAAGGCCACCGGCTTCCCCATCGCCGCCATGGCCGCCAAGTTGGCCGTGGGCTACACGCTGGACGAGATCCCCAACGCGATCACCCTGAAGACCCCCGCGGCGTTCGAGCCCTCCCTCGACTACGTGGTCACCAAGATCCCCCGCTGGGCCTTCGAGAAGTTCCCCGGCGTGGAGCGCACGCTCGGCACCCAGATGAAGTCGGTGGGGGAGGTCATGGCCATCGGCCGCACCTTCCGCGAGTCCCTGCAAAAGGGCCTGGCCTCCTTGGAAGAGGGCCGGGCCGGGCTGGGCGCCGACGGCCGCGACGAGCTCGACGTGGACGGCACCGTGGGCCCCGAGGCCCGCGCGGAGATGGTGCGGGGCATCCGCCGCCGCCTGCGCCGCCCCCAGTCGGACAACATCTTCTACCTGCGGCACGCGCTGCGCCTGGGCATGACCGCCGCGGAGCTGAAGGAAGCCACGGGCATGGACCCCTGGTTCCTGGACCAGATCCTGATGCTGGTGGAGCGGGAGGCGGAGGTCCGCGCGGTGGGCTCCCTGGACGCGCTGCCGCTGCCGCTGCTGCGCGCGGCCAAGCGCGACGGCTTCACGGACATCCAGATCGCCCACCTGCTGCGCACGACCGAGGACAAGGTCCGCGCCCGCCGCGAGTCCCTGGGCCTGCGCCCGGTCTTCAAGGCGGTGGACACCTGCGCGGCGGAGTTTGAGGCGCAGACGCCCTACTACTACTCCACCTACGAGGACGAGTCGGAGGTCCCGCCCCCGGACCCGAACAAGGAGACGGTGATCATCCTGGGCTCGGGGCCCAACCGCATCGGCCAGGGCGTGGAGTTCGACTACTGCTGCGTGCACGGGGCCCTGGCGCTGCGGGCGGCGGGCTACCACACGGTCATGGTCAACCTGAATCCGGAGACGGTGAGCACCGACTACGACATGGTCGACCGCCTGTACTTCGAGCCCCTGACGTTCGAGTCGGTGATGGCGATCGTGCACGTGGAGAAGCCCATGGGGGTGGTGGTGCAGTTCGGCGGGCAGACGCCGCTGAAGCTGGCCCGCCGCCTGGCGGAGGCCGGCGTGCCGATCCTGGGGACCTCCCCCGACGCCATCCACCGCGCCGAGGACCGCGACGAGTTCCTGGCCCTGGCCGCCGAGCTGGGAGCGCGCGTGCCGGCCGGCGGCACCGCCCTGAGCGTGGACAAGGCGCTGAGCATCGCCAAGGGCCTCGGGTACCCGATCCTGGTCCGCCCGTCGTACGTGCTGGGCGGCCGCGGCATGGCGATCGTCTACGCCGAGGATCGCCTGCGCATGTACATGCGCGACGCCCTGGAGCTGGACCCTGAGAATCCGGTGCTGATCGACAAGTTCCTGGAGAACGCCGAGGAGGTCGACGTCGACTGCCTGGTGGACCAGGACGGCAAGGTCGTCATCGGCGGCGTGATGCAGCACATCGAGCAGGCGGGCATCCACTCGGGGGACAGCTCCTGCGTCATGCCCACGATCACGCTGTCGGACGAGGTGAATCGGGAGATGCGGGAGGTGGTGGCGAAGTTCGCCCGCCGCCTGGGCGTCGTCGGCCTGATGAACACGCAGTTCGCCATCCACAAGGGGCAGGCCTACATCATCGAGGTCAACCCCCGGGCGTCGCGCACCGTGCCCTTTGTCAGCAAGGCCATCGGCCACCCCCTGGCCAAGTACGCCGCCCTGCTCATGGTGGGCCGCACCTTGGCGGACATCGGCTTCACCGAAGAGGTGCTGCCGCCCATGTACGCGGTCAAGAAGGTGGTGCTGCCCTTCCGCAAGCTGGCGGGCTCGGACCCCATCCTGGGGCCGGAGATGAAGTCGACGGGGGAGGTGATGGGCATCGCCCCCACCTTCGGCCAGGCCTTCGCCAAGGCGACGGAGGCGGCGGGGGAGCGGGTGCCGGTCAGCGGCACGGTCTTCTTCTCGGTCAACAACGAGGACAAGCCGCGGGCGATCGAGATCGCGCGTCGGCTGCACAAGCTCAAGTTCACCCTGCTGGCCACGGCGGGCACGGCGGCGGCGCTGCAGGCGGCGGGCATCGCCTGCCAGGCCATCTACAAGGTCAACGAGGGCCGGCCGAACCTGGTCGACTTCGTGAAGAACGACGAGATCGACCTGATCATCAACACGCCCCACGGCGCGGAGTCGATGTTCGACGAACGCTCGATCCGCATGGCCGCCCTGCAGTACAACATCGCGTGCATCACCACCCTCGCCGCCGCCGACGCCATGGTGGCGGGCATCGAAGCCCGCTCCGACCAGGACTACCGCGTGCGCTCCCTGCAGGAGTGGCACGGGGCTTGAGGTCGTGACCGGGGGGGAGCGCAGCATCGACGGGCGGGCCGGCCTGGTGCTGGTGATCCTGACGGCCCTGGTGATCGCCCCGCAGCTGGGCTCCGGCCTGGTGCTCTACGACGTGGGCGAGGTCTTCTACTTCGCCGACGCCATCGGCCGCGGGCTGCGCCCCGGCATCGACTACACCGTCAACGCCTACGGCCCCGGCCGGTACCTGCTCATGGCGGGGATCTTCTCGGCGACGGGCCCCTCCCTGGCGGCCTGGGGGGCGGTCCTGCTGGCCTCGCGCCTGGGCATCACGGCCCTGGCCTGGGCGGTGGGGCGCCGCTTCCTGCCCCCGCGCTGGGCGCTGCTGCCGGTGCTCTGCCTGCTGATCGCGCCGGGCCCCCTGCACAAGGGCTTCTACCTGCTGGGCACCCTGGCCCTGGTCTGGGCGCTGCTGCGGTACCTGGAGCGCCCCGGCCGGCGGCAGGCGGGGGTCTTCGGGCTGATTCTGGTCGCCGTCGCCTGCTTTCGATTGGACCTGGGCGCGTTCGGGGGGCTGGCGATGCTGCTGGTGGGGGGCAGCCGCCGGGACCGCTGGCGCGACGGCGTGGTGGCCTTCGCGCCCCTGGGCTGGGGGCTGCTGCTGAGCGGGCTGGCCCTGGCGGCGGTGGGCTCCCTGGGCCCCGTCCTTGCCCAGATGGCCGACGACGTCCTCAAGAACCAGCGCATCCACCACCCCTCCTTTCCCGGGCCCGGTCGGCTGCTGTCGGGGGACGTCGACGCGGTCTTCCTGTGGTTGCCCGTCGCCGTCTACGCCGCCCTGGCCACGCACTTCCTCTGGACGGTGCGGCGGGAGGGCGACGTGGTGCCCATCGACGAGCGGCGGCGGGTGGCCCTGCTCCTCCTGCTGGGCGGGCTGACCTGCAACCAGGTGCGCATGAAGCCCGAGTTCGGCCACCTGCTGCAGGCCGGGCCCCTGCTGTGGCTGGCCTGCGCGCTGCTCTTGGAGCGGTTGGGGCGGCGGGGTCGGGGGCGGCAGGCGGCGTCGATGGCGCTGGCGCTGGCCTTGGTCGGGGGCCTGGCGGGGCACACGCTGGGGAAGCACCGGGGCTCCGTCTACACGGGATCCTTCACGATCCGGGGGGAGCGCGACCAGGTCCTGGACACCCGTCTGGGCGCCGTGCGCCTCAACCCCGGCGAGTTCGCGGAGCTCGAGCCCACGCTGCGCTGGCTCGACGCCCAGCCCCCCGGTCCCCTCTGGGTGCCCACCAACCAGCCGCTGCTGCTGGCCCTGTCGGGGCGGCGAGACGTCACGGGGCGGGTGGGCGTCGTCTACTACGCGGACAGCCGCGCGGCCCAGCGGGACGTCATCGACCGCCTGGAGACGCACAGGCCGGCCCTGGCCGTGTTCGTGGACGACACCATCGAGGGCCCCGAGCGCATGCTGGGCGTGGCTGCCCCCCGGGTGCACAGCTACCTGCTGACCAACTACGTCGACGTCGAGCGGCACGGGCGCTTCCGCCTGATGCGGCGCAGCCCGTCTGCCCAGTAGGGGAGGGGCCCCCGACCGATCGGTCAGGTGGCCAGGGCCGCACGCCCGGCCTACAACATGGGGGCGATGAGAACACTCCTGCCCCTGCTCCTGCTCCTCCTCCTGGCCCTGCCCGCGCAGGCTGCGGCCCCCCAGGGGCCCGGCTGGCTGAGCGAGCGGGCGGCCCCCTTCACCTTCCACTACCGCCCTGACGACGCCGGCATCGCCGCGGATCTGATGCGTCGGAGCGACCGGGTGGTGGCCGATCTGCAGGAGCGCACCGGCCTGACCCTGCCCCGCCACGTCGACGTCGTGCTGGCGCCGGACCCGGAGACCTTCGCCGCCGTGCAGCCGGGCGAGCCCCCGGGATGGGCCGCCGGCACCGCCTGGTCCGAGCGCGGGGAGATCTACCTGCGCACGCGCCTGCCCCGGCAGGGCGCGGACCCCATCCGCCAGACCTTCACCCACGAGGTCGTGCACATCGCCATCGGTCGCGCCTTCGACTCGCCGCCGCGCTGGCTGAACGAGGGGCTGGCCAAGGTCCTGGCCCGGGAGTTCGACGCCCGCTCTCACGCCATGCTCGCCCAGGCCACCCTCAGCGGCTCCCTGCTGCCCCTGGAGGACATCACCCTGCGCTGGCCGTCCCGCGCCGGCC
>CALCXL010000892.1 GCA_937907595.1 uncultured Pseudomonadota bacterium | reverse complement strand
CGCGATCTGCCAGGCCCGCCCCGCGGCCCGCCGCTGACCCCGGGCCGCGAGCACGTCCCCGCGCATCAACCAGGCCTCCGCGGCGTCCGGGTCCACGGCCAACCACGCGTTCAACCAGGCGTCGGCGCCGGCGGAGTCCCCCGATCCCAGGGCCAGGCGGGCCTGGATGCGTGCGGCGGGGGTCGTGCGGTTCCAGCGGGGCGGCAGCTCCTCCACCAGGCGGCGAGCGGCCTCGTGTTCGCCCGAGTCCAGCAGGGCCGTGGCCAGGGACAGCTCCACGGGCCGGGCCCGCTCGTCGATGGGGGACAGCCGCTCGAGCACCGCCCGGGCCAGGTCGGGGCGACCTGCGGCGACCTGCTCCCAGGCGGCGTCCTCCACCGCGGCCGTGAAGGACCAGCGGAGCTCCGTCGCCCGCTGCACGCCCGCCAGCCGCTCCGATCGTGGTCCCAGCCAGGCCTGAAGCCAGGCGGCCTCGGCCCCGAGCGCGGCGGCCTCTCGCAGCTCCGGGCCGGCTTGCCCGCCCAGGCTGGCCACCAGGGCCCGACCGTAGGCGCGTCCCGCCGGTCCCCCGAAGGCCGGCAGGCGTCGCCAGGTCTCCTCGAAGGGCCGTGCATCGGGCACGCCCAGCCGCGACGCCATCCAGGTCAGCAGCTCCCCCAGGTGCGTGTCCAGCTGGTCGGGCCGGCCCTGCAGCACCTGCGAGAAGCGGTCCGAGCGCGCGCTGCAGCCCTGGGCGTGAAGCTGCACGCCGTCGTCGGTGATGCGCACGTCGATGGCCACGCGCACGTCGTCCTCGGGCCGCGCGGGGCGTCCCAGGGGGTCCGGGCGCTCGCCGCTGGTCAGCCAGGGGCCCAGGGCCGGGTCCAGGGGTCCGGGGGCGGCGCAGAGGAGCTCGTCCAGGGGCGTGTCGCCGCTCGGCGCCCAGGACAGGACGACGGGTCCGCGGTGCACGTCGCGCAGGCCCAGGGCCAGGTGCAGCCGGAGCAAGGCCTCAAACTCGGCGGTTCGGGAGTCGCCGGACCCCGTGCGGCCGGGCAGCACCACCACGCGTCGAGGTTCAGGCGGGTCGATGACGAAGGTCGGCGCGCCAGCGCGGTAGACTTGCGCGGCGGGGTCCGGCACGGCCGGCCTCTCCACCGGGGACGAGAAGCCCCCCCAGACGGCGGCGCCCAGGACCAGCGCCGCTGCCCCCCCGAGGAGGGCCCCCTTGCGCAGATCCTGGCCCCACTTGTTGCTGGGGGGTGTCGTCGGCTTCGTTTCCATGCTCGCCTTCCTTGGGGTCGCGGCCACCGTGGGCCTGGGGGCCTCGCTCCCCCTCGATCTTGCGGCCCTGCGCTCGTGGCAGGCCCCGCCCTCGCTCCTGGTGGACAGCTCCGGCGCGCCGATCACCCAGTTCGCCCTCGTCCAGCCCGTGGCCGATGGCCCGCCCTCGCCGACGATGCTCGCCGAGGCCTTCCTCGCCGCCGCGCCGCAGGCATTCTACGAGCCCCGCGTCGATGCGGCGACGAGCCTGCCCGGTGCGCTGCTCCGTGTCGTGCGCGGGCAAGCCAGTTCGGCGTCGCCCCTGTCTTTGGCCCTGGCCCGCGCGCTCCTGCTGGACGAGCCCCCCGGGGCCGAACGGCAGGCCCGGGAGGAGCTCCTGGCCACGGCGCTGGAGGGGACCACCACGGTGACGGACCGGGTCGAGGCCTGGATGAACTGGGTGCCCCTGTGCCGGGGCCGGCGGGGCCTGGAGCGCGCGCGCAGGGAGTGCCTGGGCACGGGCGAGCGGGGCTGGGGCGACGGGGAGATGGCGCTGCTCGCCGCCGCCGCCGCCTGGGGGCTGGACCTGGACGGGGACCCGCACCTGTTGGCCGCGCGACGCGACGCCGTGTTGGAGCAGCTGGCGCGGCGGGGCCTGGTCGACGCCGCCAGCGCACGACGGGGGGGGCCACCTCCCCACCGCGCCCCGCCCCCCACCCGGGACTGCCTGCCGGAGCTCCTGGCCCAGGCCCGACGCACGGCCTCCTCCTCCCCCGCCACCCCCGTGCGGCTGGACTCGGGGCTGGACGGCGGCGTGCGCGCCCTGCTGGACCAGTACGGCGTGCGCTCGGCGCTGCTGGCGGACCCGCGCGACGGCGTGGTGCGCGCCTGCCGGTCCGGCGACCTGGAGACCCTCGAGGCGGCCACGATGGCCCGCCTGGTCGCAGGCGGCGGCCGGACCCCCGGGTTGAAGTGGCTCCCGGACAGCGACCCTTCCCCCGAACCGGCTGCGATCCCCCGTCTGGAGGCCTGGAACTCGATGTTGGCCATGACGGACGCCGGCGGCCTGCGCTGGAGCCTCCGGGGCGATCGCCTCCTCCTGGTGCACCCTGCGCTGGCCGGCGCCGCCTCGTTGTCCGATCCCACGCAGGCCCCCGGGTTGGTGGAGGCGCTGGGCCGCCTGCTGCCCTCGTCCCGCGCGCCGCTGCCCGACGATCTGGAGGTGGTCCGTTCGCCCGAGGGCGACCGCGTCCGCCCCCGCGCCGGATGACCCCCACCCCGCCCTCGGAGGCTGCCGTGTCCCCCTCTTCCTCCTGGACCCCCCTGTCCGAGGATCACGCGCTGCTGGTCCGCGGCTACTCCACCGGCCCCGGCAACCGGACGACCACCCTCGTGGCGGGCTTCGGCGACGGCGATCTGTTGGTCGTCAGCCCGGGCCCCGACCCCAGCGACGAGTGCCTGGCCGAGCTGGAGCCCCAGGGCCGGGTCCGCGCGATCCTGGCGCCCAACGGCTTCCACCGCGCCGGTCTTGCCTCCTGGGCGGCGCGGTTCCCCGACGCCACGCTGCACGCCGCCCCCGCCGCGGCGAAGCGGGTGGCCCAGGTCGCGCCGGGGGTGCAGGACCTGGAGGGGTTGCGGGTGCGCCTGGGCGGCGACCTGTGCCTGGTGGAGCCTCCGGGGCTGCGCAGCGGGGAGGTCTGGGTGAGCTCGCCGGCGGAGGGGGGCACGCTCTACGCCGGCGACGCCTTCACCAACCTGAGCGCCACCAGCGCCTTCATGGCGGCGTTCCTGTGGGTGCTGGGCTTCGACGGGGGGCTGGCGCGCAACCCCTGGCAGCGCCGCATGATGGCGACCGACCGGCCCGCCTTCGATCGCTGGCTGCGGGCCGAGGTCGAGCGCCTGCGACCCGGGCTGCTGGTGCCCGGTCACGGCGACGTCGTGCGCGGCGATGATCTCACCGCGAGGTTGACTGCGCTGGTCCCGGGCTGAGCCGGGGGGCCGCGATCAGTAGCTGGAGCGCGCGATCTCTCCGCCGACCACCACCAGGAACTCGGCCCGGCGGTTCGGCGCTTCCTTGCCCTGCTCGCCGGCGTCGACCAGCGGCCGCTCCTCGCCGTAGGAGATGACGTCCAGCTGCTTTGCCGACACGCCCAGGTCGGTGAGGTAGCGCAGCACGGAGTCGGCGCGCCGCTGCCCCAGGGCCAGGTTGTAGATGTCGCTGCCGTAGCTGTCCGCGTGGCCTTCCACCCGCACCTGCACGTCGCGGTGGGCCATGAGGATCTGCGCGTTGGCGGCGAGCACGCTGCGCGTGGGCTCGTCCAGCTCCGAGCGGTCGAACTCGAAGTGCACCTTCGCGAAGTTCTCCTGGAGGGTGTTGATCTCCTCCTGGGTGATCGGCGCGTTGTCCGCGATGCCGGCGGCGTCGTCGTCCGAGGTGCCCGTGAGGTCCCCGGACGTGGCGAGCGCGTCGGGCTGCTTGGGCGGGCAACCCATGAGCAGCGGCAGGGTGATCAGGGCAAAAAGAGGCAAGCGGTCGAATCGAATCATCATCAGCTCCGTCGAAGTGTCGGAAACAGCACCAGCAAGCATGTTTCTAGGCGCTGCCGGATCGCGCCGCAAGCAGTTCATGGGAGAAACGTGCCGAATGTGGCGCGGCTGCCCGCCTGCGCGCAAAAACCGCTGCAAGTACGGTGATATAGCCTCGATCGACTCAACCGCGCTCCACCCCGATCAGCGGTCGGAGTGTTCGGTCGATGTTCGGTAGCTCGCCGCGTCGATCGATCGGTCGGCGTCCGGGGGCCCGTCGGGGTCCGTCTTGCGGTCGACGTTCGGCGTCCCCGAGCGCCTCAGCTCCAGCGCTTGCCGAGCAGGCCCAGGAGCTTGAGCGTCAGGGAGATCCGGCGACCCAGCGGCGCCACCAGCGCGTCCAGGGCGGTGCGGGCGATGTCGAGCACCGGCTGGTTCAGGGGGAACCACCACAGCTCCTTGGCCTTGCTGGTGTCGACCACCACCAGCTGCGGGCGGGTCAGGAACTTCATGGCCAGGTGCGAGCCCGTCACCCCCGTGCCCGAGTCCTTGCGCCCCACCCAGGGGGACGTGGGCACCGAGCCCGTGAACGCGTGGTTGTTGATCAGCGCCATGCCGACGTCGCAGCGCTGGCCGACCATCTGGGCCCGCCCCGTCTCCTGGCCCCAGACCGACACACTGAGGCCGTAGGGCGAGTCGTTGGTGCGGTCCACCGCCTCGAACGCCGAGTGCACCTTCATCACGGGAAGGACCGGCCCGAAGGTCTCCTCCCGCCACAGGTCGCAGTCCTCGGGGGCGTCGATCACCACCGTGGGCTGGAAGCCGAAGCCCTCGCCCGTCGGCTCCCCGCCGCACAGCACGGTCGCCCCGCCCGCCACCGCCTGCTCCAGCTGGCGTCGCACGATGTTGAACTGCTGCTCGTTGCACAGGGGCCCGACCTCGGCCAGGTCCGCCGACCCCCCGGTGCGCAGGGCCTGGGTCTGGGCCACCAGCTCGGCCACGAAGGCGTCGTAGACCAGATCCTCCACGTAGACCCGCTCGATGGCCGCGCAGTTCTGGCCCGTGTTGTGGAACGCGCCCCAGGCGATCCCGGCCGCGCTCCGCTGCACGTCGGCGTCGTTGCAGACGATGGCCGCGTCCTTGCCGCCCAGCTCCAGGGAGACGGGCACCAGGTTCTCCGCCGCGGCCTTGGCCACCGCCTTGCCTGTGCGGACCGACCCGGTGAAGACG
>CALCXL010000891.1 GCA_937907595.1 uncultured Pseudomonadota bacterium | reverse complement strand
AGCTCTGCGACGGCCTGGACAACGACTGCGACCCCACCACGAACGAGACCGTGGACGCCGACGGCGACGGGGTCACGGCCTGCGACGGCGACTGCGACGACACCGACCCCACCACCTTCCCCGGCGCCGAAGACGTGTGCGGCGACGCGGTGGACAACAACTGCGACGGCTTCGCCGACGACGTCAGCGACGACGACCTGGACGGCTCCCTGGTCTGCGACGGCGACTGCGACGACCTGGAGGCCGACGTCTTCCCGGGCGCCCCCGAGCTCTGCGACGGCCTGGACAACGACTGCAACGGGGTCATCGACGACGACGTCGACCTGGACGGCGACGGCTGGAGCCAGTGCGACGGCGACTGCAACGACTCCGAGGCCGCGGCCTACCCCGGCAACTCCGAGGACTGCACCGACGGCATCGACAACAACTGCGACGGCCTCATCGACTTCGACGCCGACCTGGACCTGGACGGCTGGAGCCAGTGCGACGGCGACTGCGACGACGACTCCGCCGCGGTGAACCCGGGCATGCTCGAGGTCTGCGACGACCTGGACAACAACTGCGACGGCGACGTCGATGAGGGCTTCGACCTGGACGGCGACGGTGTCTCCTCCTGCCTGGGCGACTGCGACGACGAGGACGCCACGGCCTTCCCCGGCAACTCCGAGCTCTGCGACGACGGCGTGGACAACGACTGCGACGGGGAGGTCGACGAGGAGCAGGACTTCGACGGCGACGGCTACAGCAACTGCCTGGGCGCCGACTGCGACGACACGGACGCCACGGTCAACCCCGGCGCGGTGGAGGTCTGCGACGGCGTGGACAACGACTGCGATGGGGAGATCGACGAGGGCTTCGACGCCGACGGCGACGGCGTGACGGTCTGCGACGGCGACTGCGACGACCTGGACCCGAACATCTTCCCGGGCAACCCCGAGCTCTGCGACGGCATCGACAACGACTGCGACCCGCTGACGGCGGAGGACGTGGACTTCGACGGCGACGGCCTGACCCCCTGCGAGGGCGACTGCAACGACCTGGAGGCCACCGCCTTCCCGGGCGCGGTCGAGCTCTGCGACGGCCTGGACAACGACTGCGACGGGGAGGTGCCCTTCGACGAGCTCGACTTCGACGCCGACGGCTTCCTCATCTGCGGCGGCGACTGCGACGACTTCGACGCCAGCATCCACCCCGGCGCCACCGAGCTCTGCGGCGACGGCATCGACAGCAACTGCGACGGCGAGCTGGACGAGGGCTTCGACGGCGACGGCGACGGCACCCCCGACTGCACCGACGACGACGAGGACGGCTTCACCGAGCTCGAAGGCGACTGCGACGACACCGAGGAGGCCATGTTCCCCGGCGCGGTCGAGGACTGCGAGGACGGCCTGGACAACGACTGCAACGGCGTCGTGGACGACGGCGAGGACTGCGGCGACGGGGTGGGCGACGACGACGACGACGACGCCGGCACCTACGTCATCGGCGGCGGCTGCGTGGGCTGCGTCAGCTCCGTGGGCGGCGGGCAGGCCTTCTTCGGGCTGCTGTTCCTGCTGCTGGGGCTGCGCCGCCGGCGGGACGCCATCGCGGGGTGATGGGCTCCCCTTCGGGGGAGGCGGCCGCCGCGTGATCGGCTGCTCCAACGGGGGCTCGTCGGCGGGGCGACGCCGGCTCCGCGCGGGGGCGGAGGATCAGGGCAGCTCGAAGCTCCAGCGCTCGGACTCGCCCTCGTAGAGGGTGCCGCTCCAGCTGTCCCCCAACTCCCCGCTCCGCGCCGTGCGCACCAGGAAGCTGGCGCCGGCGCCGTCGTGGTGCTGGCAGGCGGTGTAGTACTCCACCCAGACCGTGTAGGTGCCGCTGGGGCCGCCCTCAGCCCAAGCGACGTTCTCGCTGGGGTCGTCGGGGCAGGACGAGCACTTGCAGTCCACGTCCAGCACCCCGCCCGACTCGGACGAAGGGTTCTCCCAGGAGATCTCCTCGCCGTCGGGGTCGAGCACCCGCAGGTCCAGGTCCACCTGCTCCTGGTTGTCGAAGTACAGGTTGAAGCGCGGGTCGCCGTCCTCGCCCACCAGGGGCGCGTCGGCCAGGGGAGCGCAGGCGGCGGTCGTCAGGACCAAAGATGCCGGGAGCAGCCACCTCATCGCACTACCTCTTTCCGCCGGAGCCCTTCCACGGCTTCCCGCCACCCTTGGGCCCGCCCTTGCCGGGAGGGCCGCCGCGCTTCGGGGGGCCGCGGCGCACCTCGAAGGTCGGCTGTCCGGGTCCGCGGGGCTTCCAGGCCTTCTCCGGGCCGCTGTCCTTGCCACCGGGGTGCGCGATGCTGAGCTTCACGTCCCGGCCGCGCACGTTCAGCGTAGACCGACCCTCCAGCACCCTGCTCGCCGTGGCGCGACTCACGCCGACAAAGCTGTTGCGCTCGCCCACGGTGATGCGCCCGATGTCCCGGCCGGTGATGCCCACGTCCCCGGCCAGCGCGCCCACGAGGTCCCCCGGGCGCACGCCCAGGGCCCGTCCGGCGCCGACGAAGAGCTCCACCTCGTCCACCGCCGCGTCCGGGCGACCCCGCGGGGGCCCGAAGTCCGGCCCGGCGCGGTTGGGGCCGCGATCCTGGAAGGGTCGGTCGTTCGGCCCGCGGTTCGGCCGGTCGTTCGGGCCACGCGACGTCGACGGAGGCCCGCTGCGTCCCGCGTCCTGGGGGGGCTGTGGGTGGCCGCTGCGCGCGCCCGGGGGAGGTCCGTCGGACCGCGTGTCCCGGCTCTGGGTTGGCGCGGGTCCGCGCTGGTTCGGCGGTCCGCTGGGACGGCGCTCCTCGGGGTCGCGGTCCCAGGGCTTGCGCTGGAAGGAGCGGTCGCTGGGGCCTCGATCCCGCGGCGGGGGCCGACCCTGGGCCCAGTCGGGCAGGAAGTCGGGCAGATCCGTGCGCAGGGAGACGCTGCGCTCCTTCGCCAGCAGCTCCATGGCGGCGGCGGCGATGTCCACGGCGGTCATGCCGCCCTCGACCAGGTGCTCCACCCAGCCCTTCGCCGTCTCGCCGACCCCCTCCAGGGAGGCCACCATCGCGTCACGCTCGCGCTTGGCGATCTCCGCGTCCGTGGGCAGGCGGTAGTCCTCGAAGGTCGCGTTCAGGCTGCGGCGGAAGAACTCGGCGCGTCCGCGCTCGCGGGGCGTCACCAGGGTCAGGGCGGTGCCCTCCCGCCCCGCGCGCCCCGTGCGGCCGATGCGGTGGGTGTAGGACTCGGGGTTGTCCGGCAGATCGAGGTTCACCACGTGGGTGATGTGCTCGATGTCGATGCCGCGCGACGCGACGTCGGTGGCCACCACCACGTCGATGCGGCCCGACCGGAGCCGCGCGATCACCCGCTCGCGGTCGCGCTGGGCCAGGTCGCCGTGCAGCGCCTCGGCCTCGATGCCGTTGTCCGACAGCGTCTCCGCCACCTCAGCGCAGCCCGCGCGGGTGCGGGAGAACACCAGGGTGGCCTCGCGGTCCTCGCCCCGCAGGTAGCGGATCAGGGCCTCGGCCTTGACGTACTGGGGCACGACGATCGCGCGCTGCCGCACGTGGTCCACGGTCGTGCCGCTCTCCATGTCGGCCTCCACCGTCACGGCGTCGACCAGGTACTTGTTGGCCACGCGGCGGATGGCCGGCGGCATGGTGGCGGAGAAGAGGGCGATCTGGCGGCCTGCGGGCGCGGCGGCCAGCAGCTTCTCGACGTCGTCGATGAAGCCCATGCGCAGCATCTCGTCGGCCTCGTCCAGGACGATCATCTCGATGCCGCTGAGGTCCAGGGCGCCCTTGTCCAGCAGGTCGATCAGCCGGCCCGGGGTGCCCACCACCAGGGGCACGCCCTGCTTGAGGGCGACCAGCTGGGGGCGGTAGGAGGCGCCGCCGTAGACCGTGATGACCGGGACCCGCAGGTTCTTGGCGAAGGTCTCGATCGCGGTGGTCACCTGGAGGGCGAGCTCGCGCGTGGGGGCCATGACCAGGGCGCGGGGGCCCTTCTGACCGTCCTTGAGGCGCTCGAGCATCGGCAGGCCGAAGGCCGCGGTCTTGCCCGATCCCGTGCGCGCGCGCGCCACGATGTCCTTGCCTGCGGCCAGGGGCGGGATCGCCTGCGCCTGGATGGGCGTGGGGCTCTCGAAGCCCAGATCGGTCAGGGCGGAGACGATCCTGGGATCGAGGCCAAGATCAGCGAAAGTCTGTGTGGGATCGGACATGTGGGCGCTTAGTTGCTTACTGGCGGCCGAAAGTAAAGGAATCCGTGAAAAGGCGGCATCCGACACACTGAACGACCATTCATTTGTGTACCGTCCGCTCCCGAACCGCCAACGTCGCCTTGAAATGGAGTACAGGACGTGAACTTCTACCGCCCCCCGCTCGCCGACATCCAGTTCCTCCTCGAAGCCTTCGACTACCAGGGCACGGTCGGCGCCCTGCCGCAGTTTGAGGACTACGACGTCGACACCTGCATCGGCATGATCGAGGCGTACAGCAAGTACTGCCTGGACGTCCTGCTGCCCCTCAACAGCACCGGCGACTCCACCGGCGTGCGCTTCGATCCCGAGACGAGCGAAGTGCACATGCCCGACGGCTTCAAGGAGGCCTACGTCGGCTACTGCGAGAACGGCTACGCCAGCCTGCCCCACGACCCCGAGTACGGCGGCATGGGCGCGCCCTTCACCCTGGCCACCCTGGCCCAGGAGGTGATCAGCGCCTGCAACAAGAGCTTCTCCATGTGCCCCGGCCTGACTGCGGGCCTGATCGAGGCGCTGACGGCCCACGGCTCCGACGAGCTCAAGGCCAAGCTGCTGCCCCGGCTGGTGTCGGGCGAGTGGGCGGGCACCATGTGCTTGACGGAGCCCCAGTGCGGCACCGACCTGGGCCTGCTGACCACCCGCGCGGAGCCCTTCGGCGACCACTTCAAGCTCACCGGCACCAAGACCTGGATCACGTTCGGTGAGCACGGGATGACGGACAACATCATCCACCTGGTGCTGGCGAAGCTCCCCGGCGCGCCCGACGGCATCAAGGGCATCAGCACCTTCGTGGTGCCCAAGTTCCTGGACGACGGCTCCCGCAACGGCGTGGTCTGCGGCGGCACCGACCACAAGATGGGCATCCACGCCTCCCCCACCTGCGTCATCAACCTCGAGGACTCCGAGGGCTGGCTGGTGGGCGTGCCCCACAAGGGCATGCGCTCGATGTTCACGATGATGAACGCCGCGCGCCTGCAGGTGGGCTGCGAGGGCGTCTCCCTGGGTGAGGCGGCCTACCAGCACGCCCTGGCCTTCGCGAAGGACCGCCGCCAGAGCCGCTCCCTGGACCCGGCCAAGGTCGATCACGACCACGGCGCGGACAACATCCTGGTCCACCCCGACGTGCGCCGGATGCTTCTCAACGTGAAGTCGACGACGGAGGGCCTGCGGGGCCTGGTCGCGTGGATCTCCATCAACTACGACCTCATGCACCACGCCGAAGAGGGCCCGGCCAAGGAGAAGGCCAGCGATCTGGTCGCGCTGCTGACGCCGATCATCAAGAGCTACGGCAGCGAGCGCGGCTTCGCCAACATCAGCGAGGCCATGCAGGTCATGGGCGGCGCGGGCTACACGCAGGACTGGCCGGTCGAGCAGTACATGCGCGACGAGCGCATCGCGATGATCTACGAGGGCACCAACCACATCCAGGCCCTGGACCTGGTGGGGCGCAAGCTGCCCATGGGTGGCGGCCGCCTGATGCGCGTATTCGCCGGCGAGGTGGGCGCCCTGCTCAAGGAGACGTTGGCCGACGAGCGCATGGTCATGTACGCCAACGCCCTGAAGGTGGAGAGCAAGCGCCTCAACGAGACCACCATGGCGATGGCCGCCGCGGGCATGCAGGACAACGAGGTCATCGGCGC
>CALCXL010000890.1 GCA_937907595.1 uncultured Pseudomonadota bacterium | reverse complement strand
GGGACAGCGGAGGGTCCTGCCGGGTCCGCAACGGGTGAGGGGAAGGGCCTCGGTGAGCCTGGATCCGGGGCTCCGCCGGCCCCCGACGGCTCGCTGTCGCGGCCCGATCCCACGGAGTCGACGGGGACTCGGCTTGCGCTCTCGGAGGCGACGGGGTCCCGAGCGACTCCGGGGCCCGCGGTCTCGACCGCCCCCGCGCCCACCCCACGTCCCGCGCCCCTTGACGTCGAGCCCAGCGGCCCCTTCACCCTTCAGGTGGAGCACCGGGCCGTGCGCGGGGGGGCAGCGGGAGCCAGCACCCTGGTGTCCGCGAAGTGCAACGGGCCCCGGTCCACCTCCGTGGTGCTCTACTCAGGCCCCGAGGGCGGGCCCTACTCCAGCACGACGCTGAAGGCCCGCGGCGGCGGGCGCTGGGAGGGCTGGCTGCAGTTCGGCGGCGCCGCCGGCGACACGCTGGAGTACTGGATCGAGGCCGAGCACCCCCGCGCCGATGCCACAGGGCGATCGGGCAGCCGGTCGAACCCCCACCGGGTGCCTCTCAAGGACCCTCGGTGAGCGAGGAGTCGGCTGCGCCTGCCTCGTCGACCGGGGGGGGGCGCGCGCTGTCGGGCGTGGAGCGCGTCTGGCTGTTGGCCGATCGTCTGACCCCGCCGTTCGTCAACCAGCTGGTGCTGGAGGGCGATGGCGACGTCGACGTCGACGGCCTGGAGGCGGCGGTGCAGACCCTGGCCTCCTGGCCGGTCTGCAGCGCCCGTCTGGGGGGTCGGCTGCGGGGTACCCGCTGGCGGGCGGGGGGCGCGCCCTGGAGGCTGCGTCGGGTCCAGGGGACCGGCTGGGACGCGCGCAGCGGGGCCGGCGCCGGGTTCCTGCGGGATCCCCTCCCGACCCCGCGGGGCCCGCTGTGTGAGGTGCTCTGGGTGGAGGGCCCGGTCCCCCGGCTCGTGCTGCGCACCGCCCACGCGTTCGCCGACGGCCGCGGCACCCTGGAGCTGGCGGCGGCCCTCTTCGCCACCGCCCGGGGCGAGTCGCCTCCGCCCATCCTGCTGACGGGGCCCACGGACGAGGACCTGGCTTCGACGTGCGGCCGGCTGCCCGAGCGGCCTGTGCCCCGCGACTGCGCGCCCGCCCGGGCGACGCGCTTGGGCCCGGCGGGGCGGTCGACCGATCCCGACGGGGCGGCGGGGGCGTCCGGTGACGGGGGGGTCGGCCTGCTGTGGGCTCGCGTGACCGCGGACGTGAGCCCGCGCGATCTGCTCCCGCGCCTGGCGTGGGCCCTGGGTCAGCGGGCGGATCCTGCCCTCCGATGCCGGGTCGATGTGCCCGTCGATCTCCGCCGGCATGCCCCTGCGATCCGCTCGACGGCCAACCTCACGGGGCTGATCCGCTTGTCGGTGGACAGCCACCGGGACCGGCCCAACCCCGTGGCTCGCCTGGAGCAGGAGCTGCAGCGTCGCCTGGCCCGCGGGGAGGAGGCAGACTTCGTCCTGGCCCTGGCCCGGCTGCGCGGGCTCCCGCTGTCTCTGTTGGAGCGAGAGGCCCGCCGCCGGGCCGACGATCGCGCCGCACGGGGGCTCTACGGAACCACCGCCAACCTCTCCAACGTCGGCCGCCTGGACCTCGCCGCGCTCTCGGGGGCGGGATTCCAGGCTCGCGCCGGCTTCTTCATCCCGCCGGGCTCACCGGATCTACCTCTGTTCCTGGCCCTGACCGGGGGACCGCGGGGCGTGGAGCTGTGCGGGACGATGCCCGAAGCCCTGGGGGATCAGGCAGCTTTGGAGGCGCTGCTCGGGGAGCTGGTCGACGACCTGCGGGGGAGCACGCCGTGAGCCCCCTGGACCGCGGAGCCCCCTGATGGACGTGGACGCGGCGACGCTGTCGGGGCGGGCTCTGTACGACCTGCTGGTGGACACGGTCGTCCCCCGGCCGGTGGCCTGGGTGCTGACGCTCTCCGCCGACGGAGCGCCCAACCTGGCCCCGTTCTCCTTCTTCAGCGGGGTCTGCGCGCGCCCGCCGATGCTCTCGGTCAGCGTCGCGAGCAAGCCGGTGCTCGGGTCCGATGGGCAGCGCCGCTTCGTCCCCAAGGACACCGTCTCCTTCGCCCGAGAACGCGGCCACTTCACCGTGCACATCGCCCCGGCCTCCCAGCGGGAAGCGGTCGCGTCCACCGCGGCGGATCACCCCCCCGGCACCGACGTGCCCGCGCTGTTGGGCCTGTCCCTGAACCCCGGCTCCTGGGGACCGATCCCCTGGTCGCCGGACCTCCCGGTGGCCATGGAGTGTCGCCTGGAGCAGGTCGTGGAGGTGGGTGAGCCGGTGACGCACATGCTGCTGGGGCGGGTGCTGGGCTGGCACGTCCAGGACGCGTTGGTCGACGCCGACGGCCGCGTGCCCAGCGGTTGGGACCCGCTCGCGCGGCTGGGGATCAGCGGCTACCTGCCGCCGAGGAACCTGCAGGTTCCGAGGAGCTGAGGCACGGAGACGCGGACGCCCAGGGTGGCGGCGCGCTCGATCGCCACGCACCAGGCCAGGTCCCGCAGGGCGTCGTCCACCGACCACGCCGTCTCCGTCACGCGCCCGTCGATGCGGGCGAGCCAGTCGAGCAGGCAGCGGGCCACCGCCGCCGCGTCGGCGTCCAGGTGGGGGAGGGGATCGACCACCTCCAGGGGGCCGCAGGACCAGCGTCGCCGACCGGCCTCCAGGCGGGACTCGATGGGGAGCGGCCCGTGATCGCGGCGCTGCACGCCGTCCGGTCGCAGGGAGCCCCCCGTCCCCGCCAGCCACCAGCCCCCCCGCTGCCAGGCGCCGCGGTGCAGGGCTTCGCCGTCGCGCACCTGGTAGATCGCGCCGCCCTCGGTGGACAGCGTGCCGGCGTACAGCGCTTCGGGGCCGTGGTCCTCGTCGAAGACCGTGCGCAGGCCAACAGCATGCCGCGCGTGAGGGCGGCCCAGGATCGCTCGCGCCACGGACGCGGCGTGGTACCGGTAGCCCGCTGCGTCCGAGGCCACCGCCTGCACGCGCCCCAGCCAGCCCTCCTGGACGATGCGGCGCCAGAGCAAGGTGTCGCCGAAGCGGGGGTTCTGCTCGGCGACCTCCACCGGCGCGCCCTCCAGGGCCTCGGCCAGCCGGATCGCGTCGGGGAGCTCCAGGGCCAGGGGGGTCTCCAGGAGCAGCGGGAGCCCCAGCGACGCGGCCTGCAGCCCCAGCGGCCCGTTGGCGTGCGCCGATGCGCAGAGGATCAGGCCGCGCGCCCCCCAGTCCGCGGCGTCCGACAGGTCGAGCCCCCACGGCAGGTCCAGCCCCTGTGCGAGGCCTGGCACGCGGTAGTCGCTGCGGGCGACGATGCCGACCAGGCGGAACCGATCGGACAGGGGGCCCAGGAGCAGCGGCGCGTAGACGGTGGCCGCGCGGTGGCCGGCTCCCACCAAGGCGACAGGCAGGGGGCTCATCGCGGCGCGATCCGCGGGGGGAGCGACCCCATTCAGGGGGCCAGGGGCACGACGAAGTCGGCGTGAAAGGAGTTCCGTGCCGACAGGGGCAGGCACAGCAGGCCCGAGCAGGCCTGGGCTGCGACCGCGCCCGCTTCGGGGACCCAGCAGCTCTGTCCGTCCAGCAGGCCGCGCACGTCCTCCTCCGGCGCAGCCTCGTCCAGGGGGCCCAGGGCCAGAGCGTGGAAGGTGAGGCCGTCCTCCCCCAGGCGAAAGGCCCAGCTGGTGGGGAAGCCGGGGGACTCCAGGCTCCAGGCGCCGACGCGCACCGCGCCCTCGGGTCCGTCGTACAGATCGCCGGCCTTCAACAGCACGACGTAGGCCCGGCCAGCGAGCTCGCTGCGCACGGCGGGCGAGCGGAGCTGTTCGGCCAGCCGATCGCAGCCGGCGCAGTTGTCGGCGCTGACCACCAGGAGCAGGAGCTCACGCCCGAATTCGCGGGCGCGTGCGGCGTTCAAACGGACGATGTCGGTGGCGTCGAGCACGGGGCGCATGGTGCCACGGAGGCGGTCGCAGCGGTCGCGCCCGCGCGCCTTGGCGGGGCGATCGTGTCTGCGCCCGTCCTTTGGTCCCTCAACGGGCGGCGGGCTTCCGAGCCACCAGCATCGCCTCGTCCCGCCAGCCCGCGGCCAGATCCCCCAGTCGGCCCTCCTCCCGGTACACCACCGGCTGCAGACCAGCGTGCAGGGCGAGCAGCTCCCCCGGGGCCAGGCGGAAGGCGTCGCGCCCGGGCCCTCGATCGCTCACGCGCTCCCGGGTGAAGGTCTGCACCAACAGCAGCCCCCCGGGTCGCAGGGCCGCGTTCAGGGCCGGAGCCAGGGCGCGCTCCAGGAAGTGCACCACCAGCACGACGTCGAAGGATCCGGGCTCGGGGGGCCGCTCGATCACGTCCCGTCGACAGGCGACGCCACGCCCGGCCAGGCGCGCAGCGGTGCGGTCGACCGCCACCGACGACACGTCCCAGGCCTGCACGTCCAGGCCGCGTTCGCAGAGGAAGACCGCGTTGGATCCCAAGCCGCAGGCCAGGTCCAGCGCCCGGCCCGCCGGCGGGAGCAGGTGGGCATGCTCGGTCAGCACGCGCGCAGCGGCTCCCGGCGTGGCCTGGCTCCACCGCGCGTTCCAGCGCTCCTCATCTCCTGCGGGCATCGCTCCTCCGGGCGCCGATCATCGCACAGCGACCCGGCCCGGGCGCTGCATTGACGGCGGGCCTCCGCCTGCCACAATCCGCGGCCATGCAGGCCACGCCCTTCGACCACATCTTCCGCCCCGTGCCGCGCACCGGCGTCATCTTCGTGATGGCCGAGGCCGCCCGCGCGGGGTTTCACTACGGCCACCCCGAGTGGGCGAACCTGGGCCAGGGCGCGCCGGAGACGGGACCGATCCCCGGGGCCCCCGACCGCATCGAGTCCTTCAGCCTGGAGGACGCCACCCACGAGTACACGTCGGTGGGCGGGATGCCGGAGCTGCGCGAGGCCGTGGCCGCGCTCTACAACGCGCGCTACCGCGTGGGCATGCCGTCGCAGTACACCGCGGAGAACGTGGCGATCTCCGGCGGCGGCCGGGTGGCGCTGACCCGGCTGGCGGCGGCCGTGGGCAACGCGCACCTGGGCCACCTGCTCCCCGACTACACGGCCTACGAGGAGCTGCTCGACATCTTCCGGGCCTTCGTGCCCATCCCCATCGTGCTCGAGCGCGACGAGGGCTTCACCCTGCCCGTCGACCGGCTCCGCAAGGAGATCCTGGGCAAGGGCCTGAGCGCCCTGCTGCTCAGCAACCCCTGCAACCCCACCGGGGCCACGTTGCGGGGCGGGGCCCTGCGCGCCTGGGTCGATGTGTGCAGGGAGCTGGACTGCGCGCTGATTCTGGACGAGTTCTACGGGCACTACCTCTACGGCGACGCCGCCCGCACGGACGGCCCCAGCCTCAGCGCCGCCCGCTACGTCGAGGACGTGAACCGGGACCCGGTCGTGATCATCGACGGGCTGAGCAAGAACTGGCGCTACCCCGGCTGGCGCGTGTCCTGGACCGTCGGCCCCGTCGACGTCATCGAGCGGGTCACGTCGGCCGGGTCCTTCCTGGACGGGGGCGCCTCCCACCCGGTGCAGCGCGCCGCCCTCCCCCTGATCAACCAGGAGACGGCGGACCGGGAGGCCCGGGCGATCCAGGCCTGCTTCGGGGCCAAGCGCCGCGTGGTCCTCGATCGCGTCCGCAGCATGGGCATGACCCTGGCCGCCCCCCCGAACGGCTCCTTCTACGCCTTCGTCTGCCTGGCCGATCTTCCCGAGCCCCTGCGCGACGGCATGGCCTTCTTCCGCAGGGCGCTGGAGGAGCGCGTGATCGTGGTGCCGGGGGAGTTCTTCGACGTCAACCCCGGTCAGCGCCGCGGCCACCTGCCCTCACGCCTCAAGGAGTTCGCGCGCATCAGCTTTGGGCCCAGCCTGGAGAGCGTGACGCTGGGGTTGGACCGGATGGACTCGATGATTCGATCGGCCTGAACGGGGCCTTGTCGACGCCTCACGCGGCTCACGGTCGGTCGGTCGATCAGCTCACGCGCCGCCTTGCTCCCGTGCGACGACGTCCTCGGCCCGAGCGCGCTGCTCCGCCAGCCAGGCGGCCAGGTCGCGGCCACCCCAGGTCTCCCCGCTCTGCACCCGCTCGCCCGCCCCCTGCCTCGACCGCTCGATGGCCAGGAGCACCCCGTCCCAGAAGGCGATGCGGGCCTCCAGGGCGGCGCGGGCGGCCAGGGTGGCCTCTTCCCAGCGCTGATCGTCGTCGCCGCAGAGCTCCATGAGCATGCGGCGGCCCATGGGCCCGTGCTCCTCGCCGTCCAATTCCACGTGCCGCTGCAGGTACAGCCGAAAGTTGGCGCGCGGGTCCGGATTCCCGGCGTCGTAGCGCTTCCAGCCGTCCTTCACCCCGCCGGGCAGCAGGCCGCGCAGGCGAGGTGGCGCGCGCTCACGCAGCTCACGCCCCGCCCGCGCGAGCCGGGCGTTGACCTCCGTGCGTCCGTCCATCTCCCGCACCAGGCGGTCGAACATCACCGGGATGAGGTCCTCCCGGGCCAGCAGCAGCGACGCCGCGATCTCGTGCTGCTCACCCTGCGCGGCCCGCATGGTGCCCAGCACGAAGGCCTTCGTGGCGTCGGCGACGTCCAGGGGGAGCAGGGCCTCCTCCACCGTCCGCCCGCCGCGCAGGGCGCGCTCGAAGCGCAACATCGGGCCCGGGTCCGCGCCGATCTCGCCCATGGCCCGCAGGTACAGGACGTAGTGGCTCAGGTACTCGCCGTGCGCGATCTCGTCGGTCTCCTCGGCCAGGACGATCTCGTTGATCAGCCGGGCCGCCAGGGGGTTCGCCGGCGGGAGCCAGGGGGTGGTCACGCAGGTCAGCTGCGCCTGCAGGGCCTTGACCAGCGTCATGAAGTCCCACACCGCGAAGACGTGCGACGTCATGAAGATCCGCAG
>CALCXL010000889.1 GCA_937907595.1 uncultured Pseudomonadota bacterium | reverse complement strand
CTTGCTGCAGGTCACCGACGGCAACGTGCCCCGCGCCGCCGAGCTGGCCGGGATCCACCGGGGAAACCTGCACCGCATGCTCCGTCGGCGGGACGAGGTGGGCGAGACCTGAGGCTGTCGCAATGACGCGACGGTCCGCGACGCATGGTGTCGCGTGTGCACGACACCGATCGATCGACCGCCGGCAACACCCGATCGCGATCGGCACGCACACAGCGCCGACGCGCCCCCGGCCTCTCCACAGAACGTTGACAATCCCCTGGCACGAACCTTGCGCTTCCGGTAAGTCAGGCATCGCTGATGGCGATCCGACCCGGTTTCCACAGTCAGCAGCGCGGGGATCGCGCTCAACGAAAGAGAGAGGGACTCACCATGCGCAGGAAGTTCATTCGCCGTTTCTGGCGCCGCCTGCCTCCCCTGGCCCTTGCCGCAACGGCGCTGTCGCTCGCTGCCTGCGAGCCTGTGGCTGAGGAGGACGACTTCGTTCAGAACACCCTCCGTCCGGCTTGGGTGCAGAACCAGGAGTTCCACCTGGAGACCCGCTACAACCGGGTCAACCTCAAGACGCCCCGCGGCGAGGAGTCCGCGGACCCCAGCGTCGGCGACAACCTCGATGAGACCGTGGAGCTGGGCTCCACCTGGTCCGAGGCCGTCTACTGGCGCTACCAGGTCATCCGGCAGGGCTTCGAGCCCCCCGAGGGCGACGACTTCTACGAGTACGCCATGAAGGGCGGCACCTTCAGCCCCATCACGGTGATCAAGGCCAGCCTGGACCCGGCCCTGAACCTGGACAGCGAGCTGGCCGAGGCCGACCCCAAGATCTACCTGGTGATGCGTGAGGACCGGCTCCGCGTGGCCGGCATCGTCTACTTCTACACGTTGAACGGCGAGCGCATCCACGACGCCGTCACGGTCGACGACGAGGAGATGAACCGCTCCTTCAACCGGCTGTCGCAGACCAACCTGTCGATCATCCCGCACTTCGTGCCGCCCTTCCCCATCGTCCCCGAGAACGGCGAGATGGAGCTCGAGGACGGCCAGTTCGTCTCCTTCGCCAACGCGGACGAGACGTCGGTGGACGTGATCTACGAGAACTCGATGGACGACACGCTCATCGCGGAGACCTGGGAGAACGGTCAGCCCTGGGCGCTGTGGTCCACCACGCCGAACATGGAGTCGCGCCTGATGACGCCGGACGAGGTCGAAGACCTGGCCGGCCCGCGCGCCCCCCGCGACGAGCGTGACGAGGACGACGAGGACTTCGACTTCATCTCCCTGCTGCGCCAGAGCATCAACCTGTCCGCCAGCCTCAACGTCGACCAGGTGCTCCAGGGCACCCAGCGGGTGCGCGAGGGCTTCGTGCCCTGGGCCGGCTACTGGTGGGCCCAGGCCGAAGGCAACCTGATCTTCGGGCACCTCTCCTCGGGCAACGACACCCCGTCGGACCTGGGCCGCGAGGCCTTCGCGGTGCACGCCACGTCCATGCAGAACCTGGGCGAGGAGATGCGGACCCTGCGCAAGAACGGCGAGGGCAACTCCGAGGCGTACACCACGAAGACCGCCGAGTACAAGGCCGCCCAGAGCTCCCTGGTCGACGGGCTGGTCAGCTTCTACGACGCCATCCGCAACGGCATCGACGGCAACACCATCCGGCTGGAGAACGGCCACCTGGTCGCCGACGCCGCCTGGCACGCCGACTACGACGCCTTCGACTTCGACATCAACCGCATGAGCGCGCTCGACAAGTTCGCGCTGCTGCAGCAGGTCGAGGGCCGCACCCACGGGACCAACCCCTGGTACGCCGCTGCCTGGGAGATGCTCAACCACTGGAGCCCCGCGGGCTCCGGCTGGTGGGGCCACTGCAACGGCTGGGCCGCCGCCGCCATCCTGGCCAACGAGCCCCGCGCGTCCCACGAGGTCGCCTTCGGTGGGGACAAGACGATGGAGCTGAGCGTCGCCGACCAGAAGGGCCTGCTGTCGGAGACCTACTACTCCCAGCTTAGCAACTTCTACGGCAGCCGCTACAACGGCAACGACGGCGACGACATCTCGGACCTGAGCCCCAAGGCGGTGCTGCAGATCCTCAGCACCTACATCGGCGACCGCGGCGTGCCCCTGGTCTTCGACGTGACCGCCGGCGAGCAGGTCTGGAACTACCCGGCCTACGAGTACACGCTGTCCCTGACGGAGACGTCCTCGGGCATCAACGCGGAGACGGGCGGGCTGATCAACATCAACACCGCCGGCGAGGCCGAGCTGGACACGCTGTGGGGCATCAGCGCCACCCGCGCCCAGCGCATCATCGCCCACCGCGAGGCCAACGGTCCCTTCCAGAACCCCGAGGACATCATCCGGGTCAACGGCATCGGCCGCGGCATCTTCAACCGCATCAAGGACCAGATCACCACGACGGTGTCCAGCCAGCTGCGGACCTTCGACGGCACCCTGTCGGTGCGCCTGGCCGACGACGGCGTGGGCGCTGGCCACGTCGACTCGGTGGAGGGCACGCCGGTCTCCATCGTGCGCAACTGGCCCTTCACCATGGAGGCCTCGCCCGCCGGCGAGATCATCAACGGGACCTGGGCCGACAACGACGACGGCCACCCGGACTTCGCCTGGGTGCCCTACAGCAACCCGATCCGTTCGGGCCGGTCCGAGAACAACTACCTGGACTGGAACAACCTGCGCGGCTACCTGCCGGAGACCACGGTCCGCCAGTAGCTGCCCGATGCCGGCGGCTCGGTACGGATCTACAATCCCACCCATGCTTCGCCGCATCCTCCTCATCGCGACGCCGCTGGCCTTCGGGCTGGCGGCGTCGTCGTGTGGGCCCACCTGGTCTCCGCCGACCATCGGCGACGACGACGACGGTCTGGGGCCCAACCTCGTGGGCATCGGCGTCACGCCGCACGACCCGAAGGTCACCCTGGGCGAGGACCTGCAGTTCGTCGCCACGGGCTACTACAGCGACCAGAGCACCGTGGACATCACGGCGTCGGTGCAGTGGTACTCCACCGACGCCGCCGTGGTGGCCGTGGACGGCGGGCTGGACCGTGAGGGCGTGGGCAGCACCACGGGCGCCGGCTTCGCGCGGGTGGGAGCCAGCTACTTCTCCCTGACCTCCAACGAGGTGAAGCTGACGGTCACCGAGGCCGTGATCGAGGAGCTGACCCTGGCGCCCGGCCAGGCCTCCCTGCACGTCGGTGAGAGCGTGCAGCTCCAGGCGGAGGCCACCTTCAGCGACGGCAGCAGCGGCAACGCGTCGGGCAGCGTGCGCTGGATCGTCAGCCAGATCGAGGGCCCCGCCAGCGGCGCGGTGGCGGTGGTGGACGCCAACGGGCGGGTGGAGGCGCGCAACGTCGGCTCGATCGAGGTCGTGGCCATCTACGACCAGCCCGACGGCGCCTTCGAGTCCAACGTGATCTCCGTCCAGGTCCTGGGCGACGCGGTGCAGATCGACGGCGCCGACCTGCGCATCGTGGGCCTGCAGTCCCTCTCCAGCGGCGACGAGCTCAAGCTGGTGGCGTCGGTCAAGAACAGCGGCGCGGAGGCCGCGTCGGCCTTCTGGGTCGACCTCTTCGTGGATCACGACGTCCTGCCAGCCCCGCCGGCCACCGGGGAGGCCTTCGCCTTCGTCGACCTCCTGGAGCCCGGGCAGACCGTCGCGGTGGAGCTGGCGACCGGGTCCGTGGCCCTGGGGCTGCACACCGTCCACGTCATGGTGGACTCCTTCGGCAACGTGGAGGAGGGCGCCGCCGGGGAGAGCAACAACGTCTGGGGCCCCGAGGAGATCGACCTCGACGGCACCAGCGGGCCGGCCGGCCCTGATCTGTCGGTCAGCTACCTGTCGGCCTTCGTGCAGGAGGCGTCGGGCCAGGTGCTGTACCTCCTGGACGTGACCAACCAGGGCGACGTGGCCGCTACCCCCTTTGAGATCGGCATCTTCGCCAACCCGGGCCTGCCCCCCGTGGCGCCGGCCACCCCCGACGAGTCGGTCGTCTGGCCGGGGCTCGAGCCCGGGGAGACGGCGTCCCTGGACCTGCTGGTGCGCGCGTTGCCGGACACCTTCTGGCAGTCCTGGGTGGTGGTGGACTCCGGCGCGGCGGTCACGGAGTCCAACGAGGCCAACAACACCGCCGGCGTGACCGTCGCGCCGTAGGCGTCGCGCTCATTTTCCTGTAGACCGTCCCGCTGACGGGAGACCCTGAACATGACCGACCTGCTGCCTGCGGCCGTGGCCACTGCGCTCGCGCGCGTGACCCCCTGGGACGACGCCCACTTCTTGACCGGCCTGGAGCCGGGCCTGGAGGGCCACAACGCCCTGCTGGAGCTCGCGGTCGCCATCCGGAGCGAGCAGCAGGCCCTGGCGCGCTCGCGGCCCCTGGCGGGGCGGGTCTTCGCCGGCATGTTCTTCGACCCCTCGCTGCGCACGCGCGCGTCGATGGCGGTGGCCTGCGCCAAGCTGGGCGCCCACTTCCTGGACCTGCAGCCCGGCACGGCCATGTGGACCATGGAGTTCAACGACGAGGTCGTCATGGACGGCACCGCGGCCGAGCACGTGCGCGAGGCCGCCGCGGTCCTGGGCCGCTACGCCGACGCCGTGGGCTTGCGCGCCTTTCCCACGCGGGGACAGTGGGAGCGCGAGCGCAGCCAGCCCGTGCACAAGGCCTTCGCCGCGCACGCCGGCGTGCCCCTGGTCAACCTCGAGGGCCCCTTCGCCCACCCCTGTCAGGGCCTGGCGGACGCCCTCACCCTGCGCGACCTCTTCGCTGAGCCCGCCGGCAAGCGCTTCGTGCTGAGCTGGGCGCCCCACCCCAAGCAGCTGCCCGTGGCGGTGCCCCACTCGGCGCTCTGGGCGGCCGCGTCGCAAGGCATGGAGGTCGTGCTCACCCACCCCGAGGACTTCGACCTGGACCGGGAGGCCCTGGCCCTGGCCGACGGCCTGGCGCGGCAGAGCGGGGGCAGCCTGCGGATCACCCACGATCGTGACGCAGCCCTGGACGGCGCCCACGTCGTGTACGCAAAGTCCTGGGGTGCCCTCTCCGGTCCGGCCAGCACCCTGGGCGGGCACGCGGACGTGATCGCATCCCACAGCGACTGGCGGGTGACCGAGGCCGACTTGCGCCGCGGCGCGCCCGCGCGGTTCATGCACTGCCTGCCCGTGCGGCGGGGCGTGGTGGTGGACGACGCGGTGCTGGACGGCGAGCTCAGCTCGGTGCTCGACCAGGCCGACAACCGGGTCTGGGCGCAGGCGGCGCTGCTGCTCGCCCTGCTGCGGAGGTAGCCCGATGGGCAAGCTTTGGGACAAGGGCGCCCCCCTCGACGCGCTCATCGAGGACTACACGGTGGGCGACGACCCCACCTTGGACCAGCGGCTGGTGCCCCACGACGTCGAAGGCAGCCGCGCCCACGCGCGCATGCTGCACGCCATCGACGTCCTCGACGCCGACGAGCTCGCCTCCCTGCTGGAGGCCCTGGACGCCGTGGAGGCCTGCTGGCGGGCCGGCGACTTCGTCATCGAGCGATCGG
>CALCXL010000888.1 GCA_937907595.1 uncultured Pseudomonadota bacterium | reverse complement strand
AAAGGGAGACGTTGCCGCTCACGATCGGCACCTCGACCTCACGCAGCGCGTCGGTCATGCCCTCCACCGCCTGGGCGAACTCCCACATCACCTCCGGCCGCTCGGGGTTGCCGAAGTTGAGGCAGTCCGTGGCGCCGATGGGCTCTGCGCCCGTGCAGGCGACGTTGCGGCAGGCCTCCGCCACCACGCTCTGGGCGCCCAGGTAGGGATCGGCCTTGACGTGCACCTGGTTGCAGTCGGTGGTGATGGCGATGGCCTTGGTCGTGCCCGGCACGCGGAGCACGGCGGCGTCGGCCGATCCCGGGCGGACCAGGGTGTTCAAGCGGACCATGTGGTCGAACTGCCGCCAGATCCAGCGGGTGTCGGCGATGCCCGGGCTCGAGAGCAGGGTCGTCAGCACCGCGTTGCAGTCGCCCAGGGCGGGGAGCTCCGGCTCCACCTGCCGCGCCGCCAGGCCCGCGGGCTCGGCCATGGGGCGGTGGTAGACCGGGGCGTCGTCCGTCAACGCGCCGACCGGGATCGCCGCGACCTCGACGCCGTCCTCGATGATCCGCCAGGTGCCATCGTCGGTCACCGTGCCCACGACCACCGCCTCCAGGTCCCAGCGGGCGAAGATCTCCTCGACCACCGACTCCTTGCCGGCCGCCGACACGATCAGCATGCGCTCCTGGGACTCGCTGAGCAGGCACTCGTAGGGCGTCATGCCCTCCTCACGCCGGGGCACGCGGTCGACGTGCAGCGCCAGTCCGGTCCCGCCGCGGCCGGCCATCTCCACCGACGACGAGGTCAGCCCCGCTGCGCCCATGTCCTGGATCGCGATCACGGAGTCCTGCTTCATCAGCTCCAGGCAGGCCTCCAGCAGGCGCTTCTCCGTGTAGGGGTCGCCCACCTGCACGGTGGGCCGGGGCCCCTCGCGCCCCTCCTCGAAGGAGTCGCTGGCCATGGTGGCGCCGTGGATGCCGTCGCGTCCGGTGCGGGAGCCCACGTACAGCACCGGGTTGCCCACGCCGGCGGCGATGCCCCGGAAGATGCGATCGGCGGGCACCAGGCCCACGCACATGGCGTTGACCAGGTTGTTGCCGTCGTAGCAGGAGTGAAAGTCCACCTCGCCGCAGACCGTCGGCACGCCCATGCAGTTGCCGTAGCTGGCGATGCCCTCGACCACGCCCTCCACCAGGTGCCGGGTCTTGGGGTGATCGGGCCGGCCAAAGCGCAGGGAGTCCAGGATCGCGATGGGCCGCGCGTTCATGGTGAAGACGTCGCGCAGGATGCCGCCCACGCCGGTCGCCGCGCCCTGGTGGGGGGCGATGAAGCTGGGGTGGTTGTGGGACTCCATCTTGAAGCAGACGCCGATGCCGTCGCCGATGTCGACCACGCCGGCGTTCTCCCCGGGGCCCTGCAGCACCCGGGGGCCCTCGGTGGTGAACTTCTTGAGGTGCACGCGCGACGTCTTGTAAGAGCAGTGCTCCGACCACATCACGCTGAACACGCCCAGCTCGGTGTAGGTGGGCGTGCGGCCCAGGTGGCCCAGGACGCGCTGGTACTCGTCGTCCGTGAGGCCGTGCTCACGCACGAGCGCGGGCGTGATCTCCGGATCGCCGGGGCGGGGCTGGCTCACGGCGATCCCTCCAGGAAGCTGTGCAGGATGGAGCGGAAGACCCACAGGCCGCTGGCGTCGCCCAGCTGGGCCTCCGCGTTGCGTTCGGGGTGCGGCATCATCCCCAGCACGTTGCGGCCGGCGTTGCAGATGCCGGCGATGTTGTTCAGGGAGCCGTTGGGGTTGCTGGCCCCACCCTCCACGCCGTCGCGGCTGGCGTAGCGGAAGACCACCTGGTGGTTGTCCTCCAACGCCTCCAGCGTGTCCTCGTCGGCGTAGTAGCAGCCGTCGTGGTGGGCGATGGGCGCCACGATCGTCTCCGGGCAGAGCACCGTCCAGGGGGTGTGTCCGTTGGCGACGATGAGGGTGGCGTCGTCGCAGGCGAAGGTCAGGCCCTGGTTGCGCAGGAGGGCGCCCGGGAGCAGGCCCGACTCGCAGAGCACCTGGAAGCCGTTGCAGATGCCGACGACGTAGCCGCCCGCCTCCGCAAAGGCCTTGATGGACTCCATGATGGGGCTGAAGCGGGCGATGGCCCCGCAGCGCAGGTAGTCGCCGTAGCTGAACCCGCCGGGCAGGACCACGCAGTCCACGTCGCCCAGGTCCGGGTTCTTGTGCCAGAGGAAGCGCGCCTCGCAGCCCAGGACGTGGTGCACGACGTGGTAGGCGTCGTGATCGCAGTTGGAGCCGGGGAAGGTGACGATGCCGAAGCGCATGCTCACAGCACCGAGACTTCGAAGTCCTCGACGATCTCGTTGGCCAGCAGCTCACGCGCCATCTTGCGCGCCTGCTCCAGGGCCGTCGCCTCGTCGCTCACGCCGCGGATCTCCAGGTCGATGACCTTGCCGACGCGGGCGTCCTGGACGCCATCGAAGCCCAGGGAGCGAAGGCCCGAGGCCACCGCCTGTCCCTGGGGGTCCAGAACTCCCTTGCGGGGGGTCACGTGC
>CALCXL010000887.1 GCA_937907595.1 uncultured Pseudomonadota bacterium | reverse complement strand
TCGAATGCCGGGCTACGACCGACGATGACTGCGCCCTCGAACCACCCGCTCGGCTCGCGTGGCCGGCCACGCCCCGCCTTCCCGGGCGGCCCGACGGCTTGTCCTCGCCGCTCTCGCCTTCGGCCTCGATTCACTCACAAGCTCTGACCACCCCACCGCCGCCCTTGACGGTTGACAGGCCGGTTCCTACCGTCCGCCGGCTCATGGCCCAAGACCCCGCCCCCCGTTGGCTCCGCCTCCTGCTCGGCGCCGCGATCGTGGCCGGCGCGGCCTCCCTGTTGCCCTCGGCGCTGACCGCGGCCCTGCACTGCGACGAGACCAACGTCTTCCGCCACGTCACCCGCTTCCAGCACGGCGACTTCATCCGACCGGGGCGCCCGGGCCTGCTCTGGCTGCTGCTGCTGCCCCTGAACTACCTGCCCAGCCCGGTGCAGTCGGTGCACGGCTTCCGGCTGATGAGCGTGCTGGCGTCGGCCGTGACCTTGTTCTTCGTGGCCGGTCTGGCCCTGCGTCCCCGCGGCGACGAGCCCGCCCCCACGCGCGCGGGTGCCTGGGGTGCCTTGACCGCGGTGATGCTCCTGGCGACGTCCGGGGACTGGCGCGGCCACGCCTTCGAGGTGCGCACCGACACCTACGCCATCCCCCTGACCCTGGGCGCCATGGCCCTGCTGCTGCGCCCGAACCCGCGCCGCGCGCAATTGGTGGTGGGCGGCCTGCTCTTCGCCGCCGCCGGCCTGGTCTCCCAGAAGTCGGTCTTCAACGTGGTGGCGATCGGCGCGGCCTGGGCGCTGTACCTGCTGGTGGCCGCGCGCCCCCTGCGGCCGGGCCTTCGCTTCCTCAACGTCGGCATCGTCGCCGCCACCACCGCGGCGGCGATGGCCGGCTGGTTCGCGATCCTGGGCCTGCTCGAAGGCCACGTGGGCGCGGTCGCGCAGACGACGGTGCAGGTCGGCCTGGACACGGCCTTCCGCGCCGGCGTCTCCATGGCCGACAAGAAGGAGGTCCTGGTCCGCTGCCTGAGCCGGGGCACCTGGGTGTGGGCGATGGCCCTGGCCGCCGTGCCCGCGTGCATCGCCCTGGCCCGTCGGGTGCCGCGTTCCCTGGCGGCGGCGCTCATCGGCCTGCTGCTCCTGGGCACGATCAAGGTGCACAGCGGCTTCCGCGTGTACTACGTCGCCTCCTTCGAGCCCTACCTGGTCCTGGCGGTGGCGGGTCCGGCGGGCCTGGGCCTGGCCTGGCTGCATCGCCGCGCCCACGCGCTGTTGCCCCTGCTGCTGGTGGCGGCGGTGGGCTGGCAGGCCTGGGGCATCGCGCGGCCCTTCGAGGAGAAGATCCTTCGGACGGACAACGCCCTGGCCATGAGCGTGCTGGAGGACGTGGCGGAGCTGTTCCCCGACCCCGTGCCCTACTGGGACGGGCTGGCGCTGGTGCCCGGCTACTACGAGACGACCTTCCTCAACACCGGGGCCACGCGCACCAAGATCCGGCGGCAGCGGGGCGGCAGCGCCTACATCAAGCTCGCGCGGGAGCACAAACCCCAGTTCTTCGTGCGCACCTACATGAGCCGCGATCGCTACATGCACCCGCGGGAGCGCACCTGGCACTGGACCCACTTCGTGCCCCTGCGGCCCAACCTCTACGGCGCCGGCGGGCGGATCCGGGCCTCCAGCTCGAGGCCCATGAAAGGCGACGCGGAGATCCTCACCGCCGGGGAGTACCGCGTGTGGTTCCTGGGCGGCTGGAAGGGCACGGCCCGGGTCGACGGGCAGCGCGTCAAGCACAACCAGGTCATCACCCTGTCGGAGAAGACCGTGAAGCTGGTGGCCGACGCAAAGCACGGCCGCGGCGAGCTCTGGCTGATCCACGGTACGGACCGCCTGCCTGAGCTGACCCGCTCGGAGAGGCAGGTCGACTGGTCCTTCTTCGCCCTGGACTGGCGCTCCCGCTACGGCCACTACGACAAGGACGCCACCTACGCCGATCTGCTGACCCCCCGCAACGACCCGACCATGAACCATCGCCGCTGGAAGGTGCGCAAGCGCCGTCACGCCGAGTGGCAGAAGAAGCGCCAGAGACGCGCTGGGGGCACCAAATGAGGCTGCTGTTCGACGTCCTGCACCCCGCCCACGTCCACTTCTTTCGCCACCTGGCGGAGACCGCGCTGGCCGAGGGCGGCGACGTCCTCTTCACCGCCCGGGAGAAGGACGTCACCCTGGAGCTGCTGGCTGCCTACGACCTGCCGCATGAGGTGCTGACGGGCATCGGCGGCGGCGCCGTCGGCCTGGCCCGGGAGATGGTGGTGCGCACGCTCAAGCTCACCCGCCGCGTGCGTCGCTTCAAGCCGGATCTGATGCTGGGGATCATGGGCCCCGTCATCGCCCCCGTCGGCCGCGCCACCCGCGTGCCCTCCTGGGTCTACTACGATACGGAGACGGCGACGGCGACCAACCGCTTCGTCTACCCGCTGTGCTCGCGCCTCTTCCTGCCCGAGTCCTACCAGGGCCCGGCCCCCAAGAAGGCCGAGCGCTACGCCGGCTACCACGAGCTGGCCTACCTGCACCCCAGCCGCTTCACCGTCGACCCCACCGTGCGCCAGGAGGCCGGGCTGGGCCCCGACGAGCCCTTCGCCGTGGTGCGGCTGGTCAGCTGGGAGGCCAGCCACGACGTCGGCGACACCGGCTTCGCCAACCCCGTGCGCTTCGTGAACGACCTCAAGCAGCGCATCCGCGTCGTCATCACCGGGGAGCGCGGGGTGCCTCCCGAATTGGCCGAGCACGCCATGACCGTGCCGCCCCACCGCATCCACCACCTGCTGGCCGAGGCTTCGCTGTACGTCGGCGAAGGCGCGACCATGGCGGCGGAGGCGGCGATCCTGGGCACCCCCGCCGTGTTCATGCACACCGCCCGCCTGGGCTACATGCTGGAGCTGGAGGAGCGGTTCGGTCTGCTGTGGAACACGGCGTCGCAGCAGGTGGCCGAGGACAAGGCGAAGCAGATCATCGACGACCTGCCCGGCGCCGCGCAGCAGTGGGCCGACAAGCGTCAGCGCATGCTCGACGCGAAGCTGGATGTGGGCGCCTGGATGGTCGATCACGTGAGGGCGGCGCTGGAGGGCTGAACCCGGGGCGCGCCTCGGGGCGGAGCTACTCGCTCGGCGCGGGCAACGCGCGCGGGTTCAGGGCGATCGTCGGCAGGTCGTTGTCCCGCTCGTCCGTCGCCGCCTCGATGCGTCGCAGGCGCTGCAGCATCTCCTCGGAGAGCTTGCGGTTGGCGCTGACCAGATCGGCCACCATCGCCATCATGCCCAGCTGGACGCCCATCACCATGAGCGCGCCGGCCAGGATCACGCTCTGGATGTGGCCGCTGCCGAAGCCGATGGAGCGGAAGTACAGGTACCGCATGCCCAGGACCACGCCGATCCCGAACACGCCCGCGCCCAGGGTCATGAACACGGCGAAGGGGCGGTACAGCAGGTAGCTGCGCAGGATCACGCCGGCCGATCGCGTGACGTAGCTGCGAATGCTCTTGAAGAGGCGGCTCTCCCGCAGCTTGCTGTTGGTGCTGATGGGCACCGACTCGATGGTCAGCTTGTCGTGCCCGGTCTGGATGATCGACTCGAGCGTGTACGTGAAGGGGTTGACCAGGTTGAGGCGCTGCGCGGCCTCCCGGCTCCAGCACCGAAAGCCCGAGGTCGTGTCCATCACCGTGGTGCCGCTGAACTGGCGGACCACCCAGGAGCCCAGGGTCTGCAGGCGCTTCTTGAGCCAGGAGAAGTGCTGGATCTGCGACGTCTTGCGGTCCCCGATGGCCACGTCGGCCCGCCCGCTGACCACGGGCTCCACCAGGCGGGGGATGTCGTGCCCGGAGTACTGGTTGTCCCCGTCCGTGTTGACGATGTAGTCCGCGCCCAGGCGCAGGCAGGCGTCGATGCCGGCCCGGAAGGCGGCGGCCAGCCCGCGGTTGGCGGGGAACTGGACCAGGTGGTGCACGCCCAGCTCGCGCGCGACCTCCACCGTGCGGTCGCGGCTGCCGTCGTCGATGATCAGGTACTCGATCCGGTCCACGCCGGGGATGGAGCGCGGCAGATCACGCACGGTGACGGGGAGGGTCTCCTCCTCGTTGAAGCACGGGATCTGGATGATCAAAAGCGACATGGGACTCCCCGGCGGGGCGACCTTCTAGCGGAAGCTCGACGCCCCTGGAAGGGACTTCCCCACGGGGGGCGGTCAGGCGGGACGATCCCCGTCCCGGGCTGGTCCCCCGCCAACCGGGGCCTCTGGTAGGCTCCCGCGGCCATGGCGACCTCTGATTCCAATCTCATCTGGGTTGATCTGGAGATGACGGGGCTGGACCCCGCCACCGACCTGATCATCGAAATCGCGTCCATCGTCACCGACTCGGACCTCAACGTCCTGGCGGAGGGCCCGATGCTCGCCATCCAGACGCCGGAGGACAAGCTGGCCGGCATGGACGACTGGTGCACCCGCACGCACACGGAGTCGGGCCTGGTGGACCGCATCCGGGCCTCCACCCACAGCCTGGCCGACGCGGAGGCGCAGACCCTGGCCTTCGTGGCCCAGTGGATCCCAAAGGGCGCCTCGCCGCTGTGCGGCAACTCCATCGCCCACGACCGCCGCTTCGTGCGCCGCTACATGCCGGCGTTCGAGGACTGGCTGCACTACCGCAACGTCGACGTGAGCTCCATCAAGGAGCTGGTCCGCCGCTGGTACCCCGAGTCCATGCGCCCGCCCCAGAAGCAGGGCAACCACCTGGCCCTGGACGACATCCGGGAGAGCCTGGCGGAGCTGCGCTGGTACCGCGCCAACGTGTTTGTGCCCCCCCCGGGCTGAGCCGTCCTGCGGCTGGGAACGCCTCCGCCTCCCCCTTTCGCTACCCCTCGCCCACCGGGATCTCGCGGTGGCGATCCATCACCGCGCGCAGGCGCTGGGACCGCCCGCCGACCGCCTTGATCGTGGAGGTCAGCCGCGGGTAGGGCCGCAGCCCCTGCCAGGTCGCCGCCACCGCGACCTTGCTGGCCGGCCAGTCGCCGTGAAAGACCCGGGGGAAGACCAGCACCGACTCCAGGCGCAGCCGCCAGCGGGGGAAGTCCGGCAGGTCCAGGTAGGGGCGACGTCGCTCGGCGGTGTGGCCCAGGGTCGCCGGTTGGAACAGGCCCATCTCCGCGGCGGTGTCGTACAGATCCGTGCCCGCATAGGGGTAGAAGATGTTGTGCTGGATGCTGGCCGGACGGCAGCGGCGGGCCACGTCGACCGTCTCCAGGTAGTCGGCCACGGTCTCCGTGGGCAGGCCGATGATGATGTTGAGGTTCACGCCGATGCCGTGGCGGCGGGCGGCCTGGCAGAAGGCGATGAGGTCGTCGTTGCTGTACTTGGGGCGGCGCAGGACCTCGCTGCGGATGCGCTGCGATCCGCTCTCCAGCCCCACGTTGAGGTAGGTCATGTTGGCCGCCGCCAGCGCCGCCAGCATCTTCTCCATGCGCTCGCCGCGCTGCACCAGGGCGCTGGTGATCGCCAGGTTGCAGCCGAACTCCAGGGGCCGCTCCCGCTGCCGGTTCCGCTCCGCCAGCGCCGCGCAGAGCTCCTCGGCGTAGCGGGGCATGGCGGCGATGGTCTCCACCTCCAGGTAGACCATGCTCAGGGCGGGGTTCTGCGCCTCCAGATCCGCCAGCTCGGCCAGCACGTGCTCCACCGAGCGCACCCGCAGGTAGCGCCCGTTCGACAGGGCCATGAGCGCGTGGTTGGAGCAGTAGGTGCAGGTGTAGGGGCAGCCGCGGCCGACCAGGATCACCGCCGAGCCCCGCGGGTTGGCGACCCAGCGCTCCCAGGCGCTGCGGTTGATGACGGGCAGGGAGTCCAGGTCGTCCAGGAAGGTGGGCGCGGGCGCGTTCTTCTGCACCGATCCGTCGGGCTGGCGGATCCACAGGTGCTCGATGTCCGTCGGCGTGCGGCCCGCCTCCACGTCGGCGACCAGCCCGGCGATGACGCGATCGCCCTCGCCGATGCAGATCGCGTCCAGCCAGGGGCAGGCCATGGCGTCGTCGGGGGCCAGGGAGGCGTGGTGTCCGCCCAGGACGGTGTAGGGCGCCTGCGGGAGCAGCTTGGCGATGCGGGCCACCTCCCGGATCGACGGGAACTGGGTCGTCACGGCGCTGAGGGCCAACAGGTCGGCGCGGCTGCGCTGCAGGCGGGGGAGCAGGGCGGAGTCCGTGATCTCCTGGGCCGTCAGCACCAGGCACTCCACCTGGTGCCCCGCCTCCTCCAGGATCGCGGCGATGGTGGCCAGCCCGAAGGGGATCTCGCTCCACGCCGACAGCGGCTGCCCCGGGCGGAAGCTGTGCTCGACGGTGTGTACGCAGGTGATCCGCAAGGAGGCGCTCCGGGTGGCCGCCGACGTGGGCCACGCACTTGATATAGCGCGGTCCCCCGGGGGGATCCATGGATGCGGTCGCGGGACCGTGGGATGGGGGGGCGATCAGGGCGCGCGCAGGTCGTCCAGGTCGTAGCCGAAGGCCCGGATCGGCGCTTCGAAGGGGGCCAGCCGCCGGCGGGCGCCGCTCCGTCGACCCCAGGTGCGCCATCGCTCGGCGTAGGCCCGCTGGGGATCCGGGGAGACGTCGATGGAGGGGGGCTGCTCGCTCAGACCGCAGGCCCGCTGCAGGCGGTGAAGCTGGGCGGTGGGCTCGGCGATCAGGTCCTCGTAGTCCACCTCGATCACCCGCCGAAGCTGCGGCCGGTCGGCCTCGTAGAGCCGGTGGCAGTGGATCCAGTGGTCGATGAGCGAGGAGACCGGGGTCAGGCGACCGGTCCAGCGTAGCCCCTGGGTGGCCAGCGCGACGGCGGCGGGGTGGCGGCGCACGACCACGCAGACGGCGTCGGGGAAGAGGGCCTGCAGGAACCGGAAGCGCAGCAGGTTGGGCGGGCTCTTCTCCACTTTCGTGGGGGCCTCGCGGTCCCAGTGGGGTGCCCATGCGGCGAGCAGGCGATCGGCCGCCCGGGGCACGATCAGCGGCGATGTCTCCCCCAGGTGCGCGTCGGGGTGCCGACCGAAGCGCCCGGGCCCGCCCAGGAGCCGCGCAGGCGGGTAGACGTCCTGCAGGTGCTGCCCCTCGTCCCCGGGCACCCCGGTGTCGCGCAACCCCGTCGCGTCGGGGTGCTCCGCCAGCAGCCGCGCCACCAGCGTCGTCCCGCTGCGGTGCAGGCCGCCCACGAAGACGATGGGCGCGGGGCCGTCGGCGTCGCGGTCGCTCACGCGCGGGCCATCGAACAGGGAAGGGGAGCGATCGTCGTCATCGAGTCGACCCCGAGGATACCGCCCCTCGCGCTCGCCCTCGCCCTCGCCCGCCTGCCCGCGGCCCCCTGGCGACGTAAGATCCCCGCATCGCCGCCTCGCCCCGCTCGCCGACCCCCGACCGCCCCCGCCGGCCGGACTTCGTCGTGTTGGGCGCCGGCAAGGCCGGGACGACCTCCCTGGCCGCCCTGCTCCGGGCCCACCCCGGCGTCTTCTTGCCCGATCTGGACGAGCCGGGCTGGCTGGCCTGGGACCCCGCCGCCCCGCGCCGCTGGCCCGCCGATGTGCCCGCCGACGTGCCCGTGCGCAGCCGCGAGGCCTGGCTGGCGCTCTACGCCGACGCGCCGGAGGGTGTGCTGCTGGGCGACGTGAGCCCGCAGTGCCTGGAGTCGTCGATCGCCCCCGAACGCATCGCCCGGGAGCTGCCCGACGCGCCCCTGATCGTCACCCTGCGCGACCCCGCCGACCGCGCCTGGTCCGGCTACTGGATGCACCGCCTGGCCGGCTGGGAGAAGCGGCCGCCCGAGCAGGCCTTCGGGCCCCAGGAGCACCGGGTGCAGGCCGGCTACTACGCCCGCAACCTGCAGCCCTTCGGGGACGACGTGCTGGTGCTGCTGCTTGAGGAGTGGTCGACGGACCCCGGGGCGCTGCTGCCCCTGGCCCAGCGGTTGGGCCTGGACCCCGCGGGCTTCCCCGCCCAGATCCCCCGGAGCAACCGGGGCGGGCAGGCCAGCGATCCCGTCGCCGCCACCCTGCTGGCCTCCCCCACCGCCCGCGCCCTGGGCCGCCGCCTGCCCCGCCCCGTCGCCGCCGTGGCCCGATCCCTCAAGGCCCGCGCCCTCAAGCCGCCGCCGCCCATGCCGCCCGAGCTCCGGCGGCGCCTGGACGGGCTGTACCGCGACGACGTCCTCGCCCTCTCCGAACGGCTCGGCCGCCGCCTCCCGGGCTGGCTGCGCAGCCTGGACGGGCCCACATGAGGCGCGCGAAGCGACAGGTGCGTACGGCGTGACTGGTATCGTGCAGGCCGTGGATTCGGTGCTCACCTTCCACCGCTATCGATTGATCCGGCGCATCGCGCGCGGCGGCATGGCGGAGGTCTTTCTTGCGGCCCATCGCGGCGCGGCGGGCTTCGAGCGGCGCGTGGCGCTCAAGAAGATCCTGCCGGTGTACTCGGGCATGGAGGAGTTTGCGTCGCTGTTCCGGGACGAGGCGCGGGTGGCCGCGGCCCTGGACCACAGCGGCATCGTGCAGGTCTACGACTTCGGCGAGCACACCGGCGAGTACTACATCGCCATGGAGTACGTGGACGGACCGGACCTGGAGGAGGTCCTGGACCGCTGCCGTCGCCGCGGGATCCTGCCGCCAGTGGAGGCGGTGCTGCACATCGGCCACCGCCTGGCCGGCTGCCTGGAGTACGCCCACACCCGCTACGACGAGTCGGGCCGCGCGCTGTCGATCATCCACCGCGACGTCTCCCCGCCCAACGTGCTCATCGGCGTGCAGGGGGAGATCAAGCTGACGGACTTCGGCGTGGCGAAGTCGGCCCTGCGGGAGGCCATGACCCGCCCCGGCGTCCTGCGCGGCAAGTACGCCTACATGTCGCCCGAGCAGGTCTCCCAGAAGCCGGTGGATCCGCGCAGCGACCTCTTCAGCCTGGGCACGGTGCTGTACGAGGCGCTGACCGGAGTGAACCCCTTCGAGGGCTCCACCGACTACCAGACCATGGAGAGCGTGGAGGCGGCCGACGTCGAGCCCGCGGGCTTCCTGCGCCCGGACACCCCGGCCGAGCTCGACCGCATCCTGGTCACCTGCCTGGAGCCCGACCCTGCCCACCGCTACCAGGACGCGGGGGCCCTGCGCCGGGAGCTGGCCGCGCTGATGCTGGACTACCCCCGCTCGGACGATCCCCAGTGCCTGGTGGACTTCCTCAAGGACGTCTTCCCCGAGCGCAGCGCCGCGGAAGACCGGGCCGCCCTGCTCGACGGCTCCGTGCCCGCCTGGGAGATGCTGGCGCACCGCCTCTCGCCCCTGCTGGTGTCCGTGCCCTCCCAGCCTGGCGTGGCCCCGATCCGCCTGATCTCCCGCCCCGGCGACGAGGTCCCCCCGGACGCCGACGCGCGCGCCATCTTCCGGGAGGTGGGGCCCCGCGCCCGTCGACGCCGCCGCTCCGAGCGGCACGCCGAGCCCAC
>CALCXL010000886.1 GCA_937907595.1 uncultured Pseudomonadota bacterium | reverse complement strand
CTGGCTGGCCAGCGATCACCTGCGCCGGAGGGGGCCGGCCCTCGCCTTCGGGCTGTTCCTGGGCCTGGGTCTGATGACCGATCGCCTGGGCGTGCTGCCCCTCGTCCTCGTCCCCCTGGCCACCTCCCTCGCCGTGGGCCGGGCCTGGGGCAACGCCGGCAAGGCCGCGGCCGTGACCCTGGCCCTGACCCTGTGGTGGTACTGGGGCTTCGCGGGGCGCTTCCTGCACGAGCTGGTGCCGCAGCTGCTCGGCGGGGAGGTGAGCGCAGCCGGCGACTTCGTGGAGGAGCGGGCGGTCTTCCCCTTTTCCTGGCTGCACTACCTGGTGCTCTGGATCGACGTGCAGCTGGGCCTGGTCTCCGGCGCCCTGGCCCTCTGCGGTCTGGGCTGGGCGACCCGCCGCCGGGGGGAGCGCGACGTGGGCCGCGTGCTGCTCTGGCTGGGCGCGGGGCTGCTGCTCTTCACCCTGGTGCCCAAGCGGCAGCCCTTCTACACCCTGCCCCTGCTGCCGGCCGCCTGCGCCCTGGGGGGAGCCGCCCTGGCCGCCGTCGCGCGTCGATCGGGACGCTTCGCGCCGGCGATCGTGGCCGCGGTGCTCGCCCTGGCCGCCATGCCGAACGTCGTGAACTCCTCCCCCGAGCCCCCGGACTGGAACCCGGGCCTGGCCTCCTGGGGGGTGATGGGCGCGTCCCCCCTGCCCCAGGCCATCGTGGGCCGCAGGTACCCCCTGGGCGGTCCGCCCCGGAATCACGGCATCGACCTGAGCGCGCTGCCCGATCAGCTGGCCCAGCACGGCATCGGCCGCGACGATCTGGTGCTGGCGATGTCCGTGGACGCCCAGGTCACCGAGTCCTACCTGCTCAGCCTGGCGCGGATCGCGCGGCGCTCGGTGGCGCTCATCGGCTTCACGCTGCACCCCGACGGGGTCCAGGAGCGGCACGGCGACGCGAAGGCGCTGCTCTACGTCACCCGGGGGGCCGAGACCTTCCCCACCGCGGAGCAGGTGCGGCTGGCCCACGAGCAGTACTTCGGCTGGCAGCCCCAGTACGAGCCGCTGCTGGCGGTGCCGGCGGTCTTGCGTGAGCGGGCGACGGGGGGCTTTCGTCAGGACCTGCGCGAGGGCGAGGTCCTGCACGTCTGGATCCTGCGGTAGGCGGATCCGACGGCGTGGCTACTTCTTCTTGGGGCGACGCCGCGTCAGGTCCACGTCCTCGCCGGGGCGGAGCGAGCCCGCCAGCTTGGCGCGCAGGCGCAGGCAGGCTTCGGTGTGGAGCTGGGAGACCCGGGACTCGGTCACGCCGAGCACGGCGCCGATCTCCTTGAGGTTCATCTCCCGGTAGTAGTACATGATCAGCACGTTGCGCAGCCGCTCAGGCAGGCCGTTCTGCACGGCCTCCGCCAGGACCTTGACCGCTTCCTGCTTGTCGTAGGCCTCGTCGGGGAGCTCGGCGCGCGCGTCCTCGATGACGTCGGCCAGGGTGCCGCGCCCGTCGTCCTCGTTGCCCCGGGGGCCGTCCAGGCTGACCAGGTTGATCGACCGGACCTCGTGCAGCAGGTCGTAGTAGTCGGTGACCGGCAGGCCCATCGCCGACGCGATCTCCTCGGACTCGGGGGGCCGCCCCAGCTTCAGCTCCAGCTCGCGGGTGGTGCGCTGGAGCTGGTTGGCCTTCTCGCGCACCGTCCGGGAGACCGGGTCCAGCCCGCGGAGCTGATCGAGGATGGCGCCGCGGATGCGGAACTCGACGTAGGTGCCGAAGCTGGTGTTCTTGCTGGAGTCGAACTTGTCCAGCGCGTCCAGCAGGCCCAGGGCCCCGGAGTTGACCAGGTCGTCCAGCTCGATGGGCGCGTGCGACGGCAGGCGGTGGTGGATGCGCCGGGCGATGTACGTCACCTTGCGTGCGTACTTGGCGATGACCTCCTTGCGGGTGAGGCCGTCGATCATCTTGGGGCTGTCGTCGACGGCCCCCGCGAGGGCGCGAGCGCGGTCGAACTGGGCGATCCGGGTCGCGAGGTTGCTCATCTCTGCTCTCCTGTCGGCTCCTGTCCATCCACCGCGTCGCCGACGGGTCGGGTCGTGAACCAGCGCAGCTGACCGCCGGGTCGATCCTGCCCGTCCGTCATCAGCCGGCGCGCGATGCCCCTCACCGCGTGGGCGTAGGGACTCACAGGATACGCGTAAGCGGCCGGTTGTCGGCTCATGACTGCACGCTCGACCCGTTCGTCCTTCGGGAGCACGCCGATCAAGCCGAGTTCCACGGGGAGAAATCGGTCCACCACCGAGGCCAGGCGAGCGTAGACGCCTTTGCCGTCGCGTAGGTTGCGTGCCTGGTTTACGACCAGCTCGAAGCGCCCCACGCCGTGCGCCTGGTGCAGCACCTTGATGGCGGCGTAGGCGTCCTGCATCGACGTCGGTTCTGGGGTCGTGACCACCAGAACCCGGTCGGCCGCGGCGGCGAAGAACATGGGGTTGCGGGACACCCCGGCCCCGGTGTCCACCAGCACGCTGCGGTAGCGCCAGCCCACCTGGTCGACCGCCTGGAGCACGCCCATCTGCTCGCCGCGCGTGAGCTCGCTGCCGTCGCGGTTGGCCGCGGGCGCGGGGATGAAGCCGATCTCCGCGTCGCCCAGGTTGGCCCGGGTCACGGCCTCCTCCGGGGGCACCGCGCCCGACAGCACCGATCGCAGATCCACCTGCGGCCGCACGTCGAACAGGATGTCCAGATCCCCGCAGCCGATGTCGGCGTCCACCACCAGCGGGCGGTGCCCGTCCTGGCTCAGGATCACGGCCAGGCTCGCCACCAACTGGCTCTTGCCCACGCCCCCCTTGCCCGAGGTCACCGCCACGGTCAGCGGCGAGCTGTCCCCCTGGGGTTCGTACGCCAGCGTTGCGCTCATCGTCGCTCCGTCGAGGACCGTCGAGCCGCTTCCTGCGACCCGGGGTGCTCCGTCAAGGGTCCGACACGGGACGGTCAGTGAACCGTCGGCGTCGCACCCGCTGCCTGCCTCAGCCAGCCCACGATCTCTGCCCAGGACGCTGCACGGCTCGTTGATCCGTCGCCAGCGGCGTCCCCATGCAGAAAGCTCGGGGGCATCTCCGTCCTCAAACAGGTAGCAAGGACCGTGCCCGGATCGGCGACGCCGTCGGTGGCCGTCCACGCGATGCCCTCCGCCCCCAGATCGCGCAGCGCCCCCGCCACCCGCGCGGCCTCGCGGGCGCTCCAGCGAGCCGGGATCACGCCGTGCAACTGAAGCGCCGGCCAGCACGCCCGCGCGGCCCGCAGGAAGCGGAGCAGCGCCTTGCACTCCCCCTCGGACTCCGCGTCGAACCCGGGCAGATCCACCAGCACGACGCTGACGTCGCCGTGATCCTCGGCCACCTGCTCCAGCTCCAGGGGGCGATGGACCTGGCGCAGATCGACACCCAGGGGCGCGTCGCGGTCGCTCAGGCGGGGCAGCGGCCGACCCGGAAAGCCCACCTGCAGCCAGACGATCCGCCCCGGCTCCTGGATCGCGGCCCGCGCCGCCAGACCGCGCACGAGCGTGCTGCGCCCCACTCGTTGGGGACCCAGGAAGGCCAGTGCGCGCGGGCCCTCCACTCCCTGGGGCAGGATCGGCGCCGGGTGCCGACGGTCCAGCCAAAGCTGGAGCACCGCCCAGGGCTGCTCACCCACCCCCGCGATGCCGGCGAGGCGGGTGGCGAGGGGGATGGGGAAGTCCAGGTCGGCCAACCGGCTGAAGACGGGCGAGGCCCGCGGCGGCTCGTTGACGCCGGAGTCGAAGGCGGCCAGGGAGTCGAGCATCACCTCCGGGGGCGCCGCCTTGCGGGCGAGGAACCGCCGCAGGTGAGCCTTGCTGTCCGCCGCGCGGGCGTCGACTTCGACCCCACCCTCCACCTGTCGGACCTCCAGGATCACGGCGGCGTCGCCCAGATCGGAGCGGATGCGCTGGAAGGCCGCTTCGGGGCTGCTGGCCGGGAAGGTGCGGATCATGGCGGGGTCCGATCAGAGTCCGACGGTGCCCAGACGCTTGATGCGCGTGCGCTCGCCGAGTTCGTTGGGGGAGAGCACGGCCACCTGGGGCAGCACGCGCTCGGTGAGGCGCCGCAGGGCGCTCCGGATGAGGGGGGCGGCGAGCAGCACGGGCATGACGCGGCCGGCGGCGTGCTTCTCCACCTCGCTGCCCAGCCGCCGCAGCAGCTCCTGGGCCTTCATGGGGTCCATGACCAGCTGGCCGCCGCCGTTGCCGTCGCGCTGCAAGCCGGCCCGGATGACGTCCTCGGTCTGCCGGCTCAGGCCGATGTAGTGGATGGTGCCGCCGCCGTCGGCGTGCTGCGCGGCGATCTGGCGGCCCAGGGCCTGGCGCACCCGCTCGCAGAGGAAGTCGGTGTCCTGGGACTTGGAGGCGGCGTCGGCCATCGTCTCCAGGATGGTCAGCAGATCGCGGATGCTCACCTGCTCGCGCAGCAGGGACTTCAGCACCGTCAGCACCGCGCCCAGGGGCAGCAGGTTGGGCACCAGATCGTCCACCACCCGCGGGTGCGTCTTGCCCACCCGGTCCAGCAGCTCCTGCACCTCCTGGCGGCCCAGGAACTCGGGGGCGTGGGTCTTGATGATCTCGCTGAGGTGGGTGGAGAGCACGGTCGCGGGATCCACCACGGTGTAGCCGGCCCGCTCGGCGTTGCGCTGCTCGGCCTCCTTGATCCACAGGGCGGCCAGGCCGAAGGCGGGCTCCACGCCGGGGATGCCGGGGACGGTGTCGTGGGGGCCGCCGGGATCGATGGCCAACAGGTGCCCCGGGCGCAGCTCGCCGCGCGCGACCTCCGTGCCGCGCACCAGCACCGCGTACTCGGTGGCCTTGAGGCGCAGGTTGTCCCGCACCTGGATCGGCGGCACCAGCACGCCCAGGCTCTTGGCGAACTGGATGCGCAGGCGGCCGATGCGGGACATGAGCTCGCCGCCCTTGCGCTCGTCCACCAGGGGGATCAGGTCGAAGCCGACCTCCATCTCCAGCACCTCGACCGGCTGCAGCGGATCGTCGGCCGGGGACGCGCCGCCCTCGCCCCCGTCGGCGGCCCCGCCGGCCTCGCTGATCACCAGCTTCTCCGCCACCCGCGCGGCCCAGGCCGCGGCGCCGATGCCCACGGCGATGATGAAGAAGGGCACCGTCAGCCCCTTGACCAGGGTGAAGGGGAGCAGGATGCCCGCGGCAAGCCACAGCACCTTGGAGCTGCCGAGCAGCTGCTCGCCCAGGTCGTCCTGGAGGGTGTGGCCCTCGCTGGAGACGCGGGTGACGAGCATGCCGGCGGCCACGCTGATGATCAGCGCCGGGATCTGGGACACCAGGCCGTCGCCGATGGTCAACACGGAGTAGGTCTTGGCGGCGTCGGATGCGCTCATGCCGAACTGGACGACGCCGATGACCATGCCGCCCAGGAGGTTGATCGCGGTCACCAGGATGCCGGCGATGGCGTCCCCGCGGATGAACTTGCTGGCGCCGTCCATGGCCCCGTGGAAGTCGGCCTCGAGGGCCACGTCCTTGCGGCGCTGGCGGGCCTCGTCGTCGTTGATGAGCCCGGCGTTCAGATCGGCGTCGATGGCCATCTGCTTGCCGGGCATGGCGTCCAGGGTGAAGCGCGCGCCCACCTCGGCGATGCGGCCGGCGCCCTTGGTCACCACCATGAAGTTGATGACGATGAGGATCGCGAAGATCACGAGCCCCACCACGAAGTTCCCGCCGGTCACGAAGTTGCCGAAGGTGTCGATGATCGAGCCCGCGGCAGCGGTGCCCTCGTTGCCGTTGGACAGCACCAGGCGCGTGGAGCTGATGTTCAGGCTGAGGCGGAAGACGGTGGCGATGAGGAGCAGCGTGGGGAAGACGCTGAACTCCACGGGGTCGTCGACGTAGAAGGAGACCAGGAAGACGACCAGGCTCAGCGCGATCGAGCACGCGAGCAGGAAGTCCAGGATCACCGGGTTGAGGGGGATGATCAGCAGGCCCAGGGTGCCCACCATCGCCAGGGCGATGATCACCTCGCGGTTGATGACCGCCTTGAACACGTCGCTGGCCGATGTCGTCGCCATCCTGACAGCCCTTCCGTCAGCCCGCCGTCACTTGAGGCGGGGCCTGGTTGGCAGCTGGAGCCCGCGAACGCCGCAGGCGGTAGACGAATGCGAGGACCTCGGCCACCGCTTCGTAGAGATCCGGGGGGATCTCGCTGCCTTCACGGGTCTGTGCATACAAGGCCCGTGCCAGAGGGCGGTTTTCGATGCGAGGAATCCCGTTGGTGCGCGCGATGTCCTTGATCAGCTTCGCCCGCTCGTCCAGGCCCCGGGCCACGACGATGGGCGGCC
>CALCXL010000885.1 GCA_937907595.1 uncultured Pseudomonadota bacterium | reverse complement strand
CGCCGTCGGGCAGCACCGACGAGAAGAGGGCCCAGAAGAAGAGGGCCAGGGGCACGGAGATCGGCGGCACCATCACCAGCCGCAGGCCGTCGTCGGGGTACATGTGGTGCACGCCGTGAAAGGTCAGGTACATCCAGCGCGTGACCGTGCCGTGCACCGGCATGTGGAAGAGGAAGCGGTGGAGCACGTACTCCAGCAGCGACCAGACGAAGAGGCCGCCCAGGAAGCTCGGCAGGACCGCCGCCCCCGCGCCCGCCTGCACCGACAGGCCCAGCGTGAACAGCGCCACGGGGACGAAGAGCACCGCCGGGACGATGGGGTGGACCTGGGAGAAGAACTCCAGGAAGCCGTTGTGGAAGACCCGCGCCATCTGCTGGCGGAAGACCGGCTCTTCCCCCTCCGGAAGGTGGGCGCCCAGCTCGTAGATCGTGCGTGCAGCCTGTTGCATGACGCGCGTCTAGCAGACCCGGCCCACCGGCGCGAGAGCCCCTTGGGGCTGTTACCCTGAAAGGGGCCGCTGCGGTGTTGTGCGTCGGTCCGGGGATTCGAAGGGAGCCGGTCTGTCCAAGTCCAAGCTGCCGGAACTGGGCCGACGCTTCCGTGATCCCAGGCCCTTGGGGCAGGGCGCCGGGGGCGCGGTGCACGCGGTCTCCGACGGGGTCCGACGCCGGGACGTCGCCCTCAAGCTCCTGCCCGAAGGCGAAGAGCCGGCGGAGTTCCGCACGCTGCGCCAGCTGGCCCACCCGGGGATCGTCCGGGTGCTCGACGTGGGCCGCACCGCCGGTGGGCAGGCCTGGTTCACCATGGACCTGGTGCGGGGCCGTTCCCTGGGGGAGCCCGGCGCGCGGCGCCCCCTGGATCCCGCCCTCGCCCGTGTCGCCCTCCTGCTCGACGCCGTCGCCGCCCTGCACGATCGCGGCTGGGTGCACGGGGATCTGAAGCCCGACAACGTCCTGGTGGGCGACGACGACCGGCCCGTGCTCATCGACTTCGGCCTGGCCCTGGCCCGCGAGGACCTGGAGCGCGGGCTCCGCGGCACCCTCGGGTGGATCGCCCCGGAGGTGCTGGGCGGCGCGGACGCCGGCCCCCCCTCGGACCTCTACTCGGTCGGCGTGCTGGCCCACGGGGAGATCGCCGGAACCCTGCCCTTCGACGCGGACGCCGTGTCGCCGGGGCTGGAGGGTGGCCGCCGCCGGTCGCCGGCGACGGACGACCCCCGGGCCTACGCCGTGAACACCTGGGTGTCCGACCTGCTGCGCCGCGATCCCGCTCTGCGCCCGCCCAGCGCCCGCGCCGCCCTGGCGTCGCTGGAGGCCCTGGCCGGCCGGTCCCTGGTGCCTGACGCCGATCGCGCGGCCCGTTTGGGCCCCACCCGGCCCTTCCGCCGGGAGCACGTCATCGAGCGTGCGGTGCGCGCCCTGCGCGATGGAGCGCTGGTCTTCGTGGTGGGCCCCGAGGGCGCGGGCCGGAGCACCGTGCTGCAGCAGGTGGAGGATCGGCTGCGCGCGGCGGGCCAGAGCGTGGCCACGTTGGCGCTGTCGGGCAGCCCGGGCGTGGCCCGCCGGACCGTGGAGGCCTTCGTCGCCGACCACGGCGCGCCGATGCCTCCCCGGGCGGAGAACGTCGATCGCGACGCGCGTCAGGCCAGCGAAGCCTGGCAGCAGCGCCGCGCCGAGCTCGCGCTGCACCTCGACGAAGCCATCGCCCGCGGGAGCACGCTCCTGGTGGACGATCTGCGCGCCGAGTCCCTTGTGGGCTCAGTGGTGCTGGACTGCCTGGGGCGAGCC
>CALCXL010000884.1 GCA_937907595.1 uncultured Pseudomonadota bacterium | reverse complement strand
CGGGGGCGGCTTCACCGGCCTCGGGGGCGGCTTCACCGGCCTCGGGGGCGGCTTCACCGGCCTCGGGGGCGGCTTCTTCGACCTCAGGCGCGGCGTCCGCGTCGGGCTTGGCGCCGCCGCCTTCCGGCGCGTCGGTTCCGCGCATCTCCTGAAGTTCCTGCTCCAGCTCGTCGCCGCCGATGAAGCTGCGCTCCGGGGCGTTGCTGAACCAGGCCAGGCCGAGGGACGTGCCCATGAACATGGCGGCCACGACCGTGGTCAGCTTGGCCATGAGGGAGACGGAGCCTGCGGCGCCGAGCATCTCCTGCGAGGCTCCGCCCATGGCCGCGCCGAAGTCGGCACCCTTGCCGGGCTGCAGCAGCACGACGAGGAGCAGGAAGAAGCACAAGAAGATGTGCAGTACGGTGAGAAAGACTTCCATGATCAGGCCTCCTGAGCCTGGGCGCGCACGATGCCGTCGAAGGAAGCAGCATCCAGGCTGGCTCCGCCGACCAACGCGCCGTCGATGTCCGGTTGCGACAGGATGCCCGCGGCGTTGCCGGGCTTCACGCTGCCCCCGTAGAGAATTCGCATGGCGCGAGCGGTGCCCGCGTCCCAGGTCTGCCCCACCCACGAGCGGATGGCGGCGTGGACGTCCTGAGCCTGCTGGGGGCTGGCCACCTTGCCGGTGCCGATCGCCCAGACAGGCTCGTACGCGATGACGATCCGCTCAAGCTCCGTCGGGGTCAAGCCCGACAGGCCGTCGGCCAGCTGACCGCGGACCACGCTGAGGGTGCGGTTTGCGTCCCGCTCCTCCAGCGTCTCACCGCAGCAGAAGATCACCTGGAGGCCGGCGCGCAGCCCCGCGCGGGTCTTCTGGGCCAGGAACTCCCCGGCTTCGCCTTCGTCGCTGCGCCGCTCGGAGTGGCCGACCAGGACCGAGCCGCAGCCCGCTGCCTTGAGCATCTCCCCCGACGTGTTCCCGGTGTGCGCTCCGCTGGCGGCCGGGTGCAGGTCCTGCCCGCCGACCACGATCGACGTGCCCTTGAGGGCTGCCACGACGCCGGGAATCGAGAGGAAGGGCGGGAACACAGCGATGTCGACCGCCGGGGCGTCGATCAGGCGCTGGGCGAGCCCGCGGGCCAGGGCCGCGCCGTCGGCGGGCAGGCCGTTCATCTTCCAGTTGCCAGCAAGGAGCAGACGTCTCATCGAGCTTCCTCCAGGGCTGCGATGCCCGGCAGGACCTTGCCCTCCAGGAACTCGAGGCTGGCGCCCCCGCCCGTGGAGACGTGGCTGACCTCGTCCGCCAGTCCGAACATGGCCACTGCGGCCGCAGAGTCTCCGCCGCCGATCACCGAATACGCACGCGAGCGCGCCACGGCCCGGGCCAGGCCTTCCGTGCCGCGGGCGAAGGCGTCGACCTCGAACACGCCCATGGGGCCGTTCCAGAAGACGGTCGCGGCCTGCTGCACTTCCAGGGCGTAGCGCTCCAGGGTGTCCGGGCCGATGTCCAGGCCCATCATCCCCGCCTCGAGCGAGCTGGCGACGTGGGCCTGATCGTGGGCGTCGAAGGCCGGCGCGACGACGTGGTCGGTGGGCAGGCGGATGGCCACGCCCAGGTCGTTCGCCTTGGCGAGGATCTTCTTGGCCAGCCAGACCTTGTCCTCCTCCACCCGGCTGGCGCCCGTGGGCAGGCCGTCGGCGCGGAGGAAGGTGTAGGCCATGGCGCCGCCGATGAGCAGGACGTTGACGCGCCGGAGCAGGGACTCGATCACCTTGATCTTGTCGCTCACCTTGGCGCCGCCGAGCACCGCCACGAAGGGCTTGCGGGGGTCATCCAGCAGGGCGCCAAGCTGCTCCAGCTCCCGATCCACCAGCAGGCCGGCGGCGCGGCGACCCGGGAACAGGGCCGGCAGCTGCGCCACGGAGGCGTGCGCCCGGTGCATGGTGCCGAAGGCATCGGAGACGTACAGGTCCCCCAACTCCGCCAGCTTCCCCGCGAAGGACGTGTCCCCCGCTTCCTCCTCGGGGTGGAAGCGCAGGTTCTCCAGGAGCAGGACGTCGCCGTCGTTGAGGTCGTGGGCCAGCTTGCGCGCGCCCCAGCCGATGCAGTCGTCCGTGTGGATGACCGGGCGGTCCAGCAGCCCCGCCAGGATCGCGCCGGCCGGCTCCAGGGAGAGGTCGTCGCGCGGCTTGCCCCCCGGGCGGCCCAGGTGGGACATCAGCACCAGACGAGCGCCCCGCTCCAGCAGCAGGTTGAGCGTGGGCAACGCTGCTCGGATCCGCGTGTCGTCCGTGACGTTGCCCGCGTCGTCCAAGGGGACGTTGAAGTCCACCCGCACGAGCACGCGCTTGCCCTGAACGTCCAGATCGCGGACCGAGCGCACCGTCATGGGATCAGCCCGCCACCAGTTGGGCCAGGGAGGCCATGCGGTTGGAGAAGCCCCACTCGTTGTCGTACCAGGACAGCACCTTGACCATGCGCCCGCCGGAGACGGAGGTGGACAGGGCGTCGACCGTGGAGGACGCGCCGTTGCCGACGTAGTCGGTGCTGACGAGCGGATCGTCCGACACGAAGAGGATGCCGTGCAGGTCGCCCGTGGCCGCCGCGTCGCGCAAGACCCCGTTGACCTGCTCGGTCGTGACGTCCTGGCCCACCCGCACCACCAGGTCCACCAGGGACACGTTCGGCGTCGGGACGCGCACCGCCATGCCCAGCAGCTTGCCCTCCATCTTGGGGAGCACCAGGGAGACGGCCTTCGCCGCGCCGGTGGAGGTCGGGACCATGTTCATGGCCGCTGCGCGGGCCCGTCGGGGGTCCTTGTGGTAGCGGTCGAGGATGTTCTGGTCGTTGGTGTAGCTGTGGATCGTGGTCATCTGCCCGTGCTCGATGCCGAAGGCGTCGTCCAAGACCTTGGCCACCGGGGCCAGGCAGTTGGTGGTGCACGATGCGTTGCTGATGATGCGGTGGGCGGCCGGGTCGAAGTCGCCGTGGTTGACGCCCATGACGATGGTGACGTCGGGGCTCTTGGCCGGGGCCGAGATGATGACCCGGGGCGCGCCTCCCGCGAGGATCTTCGAGGCGCCTGCGCGGTCGGTGAAGATGCCGGTGCACTCCATCACGACGTCGACCTGGGCCTCACCCCAGGGAACCTGGGACGGGTCGCGCTGGGACGTGCAGCGGATCCGGTGGCCGTTGACCGTGATCGAGTCGTCGTCTGCCGTGATCTCGTCCGTCAGGTTGCCGTGCACGGAGTCGTACTTCAGCAGCGGCGCCAGCTGCCGCGGGGTCGCCAGATCGTTGATGATCACGGGCTCGAACCCGTCCTGTGCGAGCAGGACGCGAAGCACGCACTTGCCGATGCGGCCGAAGCCGTTGATGCCGACTCGAATCGCCATGGTCTCTCCCGGACTTGCGAAGAAGGGTTCCGCTGAGCGCGCACACCTGGGCACGCGGGCGCGCGGAACCTAGGTCAAAGACGTGACGGGATCAACCGTGCACCCCCAGCCAAGGTAAAAGACGGGCCCGATGCGTTACCGGCTGACTGGACTCGCCCTCGACCCCCACGTGGTGGAGGACCCCCGCCAGCTGGCTGATGCGCTGGCGGGGATCCTTGGCCTTGTGCCCAGCCAGGTCGTGGATCCCGTGGTGGTCAAGCACAGCCTGGACGCGCGTCGCCGGCCCGCGCGCCACATCTGGAGCATCGAGGTCGAGGTGGCCGACGGCTCGGAGGTGCGCCCGCGCCCGCCCCGCGGCGCCAACGTCAAGCACCTGGACGACGACGACCCGTCCTCAGCCCTGCGCGCCGACCCGGTCCTGGCCGACGCGCCGCCCCTGGCGTCGACCCCCGCGAGCTTTCGGCCGGTGGTGGTGGGGGCGGGCCCCGCCGGCCTGTTCGCGGCGTTGGCCCTCGCCCGGCTGGGCGCTCCGCCCCTGCTGCTGGAGCGGGGGCAGCCGGTGGAGCAGCGCAGCCGGGACGTGGAGGCCTTCTGGGCGGACGGCACCCTGGACGCGGAGAGCAACGTGCTGTTCGGCGAAGGAGGGGCCGGCATCTACTCGGACGGCAAGATCTACACGAGGTCGCGCAACCCGGAGGTGGCCTCGGTGCTGCAGGAGCTGGTGGACCTGGGGGTGCCGTCGCGCATCCTCATCGAGGCACGCCCCCACATCGGCGCGGACCGCCTCAAGCTCCTGCTGGTCTCGCTGCGGCAGCGGCTGATCGACCTGGGCGTAGAGATCCGCTTCGGCGCCCAGGTGGCGGAGCTGCTGCGGGACGGTGATCGCGTCGTCGGCGTGGTGCTGGCCGATGGGGAGGAGATCCGGCGCGGCCCCGTCGTCCTGGCGGCAGGCCAGTCCGCGCGGGAGACGTTCGAGATGATGCTGAGGGCCGGCGTGCCGATGGAGGCCTGGTCGTCGGCGATCGGCGTTCGCATCGAGCACCCGCAGTCCTTCATCGACCGCGCGCAGTACAAGGTGGCGCACGCGCGCGTGAGGGGACTGCCCCCCGCCGACTACCACCTGGCCTGGCACGGGCGGCGCTTTCGCGGGAGCTACACCTTCTGCATGTGCCCTGGCGGCCGGATCATCGCCGCGTCCAACCTGCCCGGCCACATCGTCACCAACGGCATGGCTCTGAGCGACCGCGGGGGCCCGTGGGCGAACTCGGCGCTGGTGGTGCAGGTGCGGCCCGAGGACTACGCGCCCTACGGGGCAATCGGCGACCCCCTGCTGGGCTTCCGCTTCCAGGACGCGTTCGAGCAGCAGGCTGCGGAGCTGGGCGGCGGCGGGTTCAAGGCGCCGGCGCAGTGGGTGGACGACTTCCTGGACGGCCGGCGCAGCGAGCGCCCCGTGGAGAGCAGCTACCAGCCCGGGACCACGCCTTCGGACCTGCGGCTGTGCCTGCCCGACGCCGTGTCGGCGGCGCTGGGGGAGGCCTTGATGGCCTTCGGTCGGCGGCTTCGCGGCTTCGACGGGCCGGAGGGCCGCCTGGTGGGCGTGGAGACCCGAACGTCCAGCCCGGTGCGCATCCCCCGGGACGACGAGTGTCGGGCCTGGGGCATCGAAGGCTTCTACCCGGTGGGGGAGGGGGCGGGCTACGCGGGAGGCATCGTCTCGGCCGCCGTCGACGGACTGCGCGCGGCGGAGTGGGTCGTGAAGCACGCCTCGATCCGGGTCGCCCGGGATTGAGCGGGTCGGCCCGGGGCCTCAGACCGTCGGCGTCGAGACTGTTGCGTGGTCGCCGTCGGAGCACCGCTCCACCAGCCAGTCGCGCACGTAGGGCCAGACGAAGCGGGGCGCCTCCTGGCCCAGGATGATGTCCAGGTGGCCCCAATGGACCTCCTCGCGCACCGGGCTGAACAGCTTGTAGGTCTTGTCCGTGCTGCGGCTGAGGTCGTAGGCGGGGCGGGCGTCGGCCGGCGGGAGGAGGCGGTCCTTGTCCCCGGCCACCACCAGCAGCGGGCTGTCCAGCTCCAGAAAGCGGTCCGCGTAGTCGTCGGGACCGCCGTCGCCCATGCCGCCCTCAGCCGCCCAGCGCATCAGTGTCAGGAAGATGTTGACCCCCGTCCAGTCGAAGCCGCGGAGCAGGCGCTCCTGCACGATGTGGGGCTCGGTGCTGCCCGGCACCCAGCCGGCGAGGGGGAACACGGCGCTCAGGCCGTCCGCGGCCTCCCAGCGCTCGGAGATGGCCCGGCCCAGGAAGCGGGTGCGCAGCCCGGCGCTCATGCGCTCGAGCGCGCGGTTGACGGGCGTGATGCGGTTGAGGCCTTCGATGAACTCGCCGATGCGGCGCGTGGCCGGGTTGGCGCCGAAGCGGAAGATGCCGGCGATGCTCACGACGCCGGCCAGGCGCGATCGCACGAGGGGGGCCACGGCGTAGCAGACCGCCCCGCCCAGGCTGTGCCCGGCCAGGAAGATGCGGTCCATGCCGCTCCAGTCGGCGACTGCCTGCGCGACGCTGGCGGCGTCCGAGACGTACTCGTGGAAGGAGCTGGCGGGGGAGGAGCCGTACTCCCTGGAGCGCCCGTGGCCGGTGAGCTCCAGGTTGTAGACGTCGAGCCCCGCGTCGGCGAGGTAGTTGACGAAGCTGCGCGTGGACAGGTGCCACGTGTAGCGGTTCTGGGCGAAGCCGTGCACGAGCAGCACCGCCCCGATGCGGGGGATGTCGTCACGGTACTTGCGCACCAAGGCCAGGGAGCGGCCCGCCGCGGTTTCCGCGCGCAGGAGCTCCTTGCCGAACTGGCCGTACTGTTGGCGATCGATCGCCTGCTCGACGCGCGTCCGCTGGACGAGCTCGAGCCGGGCCGATGCCGGGGCCTCCCGCGGTGTCGGCACGACGCCTCCGGGTCGGGGGGGATCCGGGCCGATCAGGCCTTGATGTGGATCTGGCGGCGCCGCTGGCGGGCCTTGTGCTTCGCCTTCAAGCGGTTGGTCTTGCCGCGGTTGCGGGGGGTCTTGGTCTTGCTCTTGGAGATCTGGCGCTTCATGGAAGGCCTCCTTGGTTGCAGCTCAGCGGAGCTCGAAGTTGACGTCGTCGGCCGAAACCGTGGCCTGGGCTCGCCAGGTCCGCGGCGCCTCCCGTCCGACACAGTCGGTCTGAAGGAGCTCGAAGTTGAGTTCGCCCACCTGGGCGCTGTCCGACTTGTTGTTGTCCAGGGTCCAGGTGCCGCTCTCCCTGCACTCCAGGGGCTCTTCCCCCAGGCGTACGGTGGTCGCGGCCGAGAAGGTCCCGTCCTCGTCCATCGTGAGGGCGTCGTACACGATCGCGGCGCCGTCGTCGGCCACCTGCCAGCCCACGATGGGGGCGCGGGTGAGGCCGTCGACGTAGGCCTTCGTGCTGCCCGAGAACCGGCTCTTGGGCGCCTCTTCCACCGGCTCCTGCTCGCCACTGCTCGCGCCGCCGCCACTCTTGGGGCAGCCGGCGAGGGCGACGATCGCCGCCAGGAGCAGCGCGGAGGTGGGCAGGAAACGCATGGAAACCCTCAGAAAGCCGGGAAGATACGGACGGGTCCGAGGGGTGTCAAGGACGGCGACACCGCGGCTGCGATCCGGTCTGGGCGGGCGCCCTCGGGGGGCCTGCAGAGAGGCCGACGTCGCAGCCTGGGGAAAGACCGCGTCGCCCGTCCCCCGGCGTCGCTGCGGTTTGCTAGGTTTCCTTGATTGACTGGTCAATCAGTCGCAATTCCTGGCAGCGGAGACCCTGTGCCCGAGGACCGACCCCGCCGCGATCCCGCAAGCTTCGAGGCCAAGCGCCGGGAGATCCTGCGCGCCGCCACCCGCGCGTTCGCTCGCAAGGGCTTCGCGGGCACGCGCGTGGGGGACATCGCCCAGGAGGCGGGGATCGCCTACGGCCTCATCTACCACTACTTCGACAACAAGGACGCCATCCTCAGCTCCCTGTTCCAGGGGATGTGGGGGGTCTCGCTCAAGGTGATCGAGGGCATCGACGCGCAGGGCGGCACCCTCGAGGAGAAGCTGCGCGGCGTCGCCGGCTTCTTCCTGGAGGCCTGGCGCCTGGAGCCCGACGCGGTGGAGGTGGTGCTCAAGGAGGTGCTGCGATCGCCGAAGTTCCTGGACGCCGACAACGTCAGCGCGTTCCGCGGGCTGTTCGAGCGGTTGGAGGGCATCTTCGTGGCCCACGCCGCCGAGCTCCGGCCCGGCGTGGACCCGAAGCTGACCGCGGTGCTCTTCCTGGGCGCTCTGGAGATCCTGCTCACCGGGATGATCGCCCGGGAGCTCCTGGGCGCCGACGCCGCCGCCATCGAACAGAGCCGCGACGCCCTGGTCGACACCTTCCTGCACGGAATCGCGGGCTAGCCGCGCACCCACGAACGGAGCTTCAGTGGAGTTCTCCTTCAGCGACACCCAGCGCGAGCTGATGGTCCAGATCGAGCGGTTCGGCCGCGAGGTCCTGGTGCCCAACTGGTCCCAGCACGCCGACGACAACAACATCTTCCTCACCGAGTCCTGGCGGGGCCTGGCGGAGATGGGTGTGCTCGGCATGCCCTTCCCCGAGGAGTACGGCGGCATGGGCCTGGGCGCGGTGGACACCTGCGCGGCGGGCGAGGCGCTGGGTCGGGCGGGGGTCGACGCCGGCACGCTGTTGAGCTGGGGGGCGAGCTCGATCCTCTGCGGGGTGCCGATCTGGAAGCTGGGCACCGACGAGCAGAAGGCGAAGTACCTGCCGAAGATGTGCTCGGGCGAGTGGATCGGCGGCTTCTGCCTGACGGAGCCGGGGTCGGGCAGCGACGCGGCCAGCATGGCGACGCGGGCGGTGCGCGACGGCGACGCGTGGGTGCTCAACGGCAGCAAGACCTGGATCACCAACGGGCCGACGGGGCACCACTTCGTGGTCACGGCGGTGACGGATCCGACGGCGCGGCCCCGGGCGGCGGGCATCTCGGCCTTCGTGGTGGACGCGGACACCCCCGGGTTCCGGGTGGGGAAGAAGCTGGACAAGCTCGGGCACCGGACGTCGCCGACGTCGGAGCTGTACTTCGAGGACTGCCGGATCCCGGCGAGCGCGCTGCTGGGGCCGGAGAACTACGGCTTCATGCTGGTGGCGAAGCTCATCCTCGGCTGGGAGCGCACCTGCCTGCTGGCGCCGGCCCTGGGCGGCATCTGGCACGGCATGGAGGTGGCCTGCAAGTACGCCGCGTCGCGGGAGCAGTTCGGTCGGCCCATCGGCAAGTTCGGGGCCATCCAGGAGAAGATCGCGGACATGCGGGTGGCCTACGAGGTCTCCTGGGGCCTGCTGTACCAGGTCGCCGACAAGCTCGACCGGGGCGACGACAACGTCCTGACCGAGGCCGCGGTCCTCAAGACCTACCTGACGGAGGCGACGGTGAAGTGCGCCGAGGAGGTCGTGCAGATCCACGGCGGCTACGGCTTCAGCAAGGAGTACCTGGTGGAGCGGCACTGGCGGGACGCGAAGCTGGGCACCATCGGCGCCGGCACCAACGAGATCCAGCGCGGGATCATCGCGCGCGCCATCGGAGGCTTCTAGGCCATGGACTTTCGATTCAGCGAAGCCGAGCAGCAGATGGACGACGCCTTCCGCGCGTTCTGCGACGCGGAGATCCTCCCGCACTCGATCGAAGTCGACCAGGCCGGCGGCTTCCCCCACGCCAACTACAAGAAGCTGGCCGACTTCGGCTACCTGGGCCTGGCCCACGAGGAGCGCTGGGGTGGCACGAACGTGGGGACGGTCGAGGGGTTGATCGCCCAGGACCACCTCTGCCGGGCGTGTCCGTCGACGTTTCTGAGCGCCGGCGCGTCCATGGGGCTCTTCGGCGGCCCGGTGCGGAGCTTTGCGAGCGAGGAGATGCAGGGCGAGATCCTGCCGGGCATCGTCAAGGGCGAGCTGATCGGCGCATGGGCGTTGACGGAGCCGCACTGCGGGTCGGACGCCGTCGCCATGAAGACCACGGCGCAGCGCACCGATCGCGGGTGGGTGCTCAACGGCTCCAAGATGTTCATCACCAACGGGGGGTCCGCCGACTGGATCCTGGTGATGGCGAAGACGAACCCCGAGGCGAAGCACGCCGGGGTGAGCAACTTCCTGGTCAAGAAGGGCACGCCGGGCCTGAGCGCCAGCAAGCCGTTGAGCAAGATGGGGATGCGCGGGTCGGAGACCGTGGCGCTGTACTTCGAGGACTGCGAGATCCCGCACGAGTGGCTGGTGGGCGAAGAGGGATACGGCTTCGTCCAGGCCATGAAGACGCTGGAGAATGGGCGGCTGGGCATGGCCGCCTTCGGCGTCGGCATCGCGCAGGCGGCGCTGGACGAGGCGCTGAAGTACACGAAGCAGCGAGAGGCCTTCGGCAAGCCGATCATCAAGTTCCAGCCCGTGCACTTCAAGCTGGCCGACATGAAGGTGCTGGTCGATGGCGCGCGCACGCTGATGTACCGGGCGGCCTGGCTGCACGAGCAGGGGCGCTGCTCCCAGGCGCAGTACTCGGCGGCGAAGCTGTTCGCGACGGAGGCGGCGGTCAAGTGCACGGACCTCGCCGTCCAGGTGCACGGGGGCTACGGCTACATGAGCGAGTACCGCATCGAGCACCTCTACCGGGACGCGCGGTTGGGGCCCATCGGGGAGGGGACCAGCGAGATCCAGCGGCGGCTGATCGCCCAGGAGACGCAGGCGCTGTTCTCGTGATCCGGGCGATTGTCTTCGATCTGGACGACACGCTCATCGACACCACCGGGCAGCTGGTCGTGCCGGCGCACCAGGAGGCCGCGGCGGCGATGATCGCGGCCGGGCTGGAGGCGTCGGTGCAGGAGGTGGCGGAGAAGCGGGTGGACTTCGCGCGGGCGGCTCCCCTGGAGGAGGTCGATCTGCGCACGGCGGCCTTCTTCGGCGCGAAGGACGTGGCGGCGGTGGCGGCGGCGGGGCACACCGCCTACTTCGGGCGGAGGGTGCGATCGCTGTCGGCCTGGTCCTTCGTGCCCGCGGTGCTGGAGGCCCTTGCCGATCGCACGCTGTACCTGGTGACGTCGGGCTTCGAGCGGACCCAGCGCAAGAAGGTTGAGCTCTGCGGTCTGGGGCCGTCCTTCGAGGCGGTTGAAGTGGTCGAGGTCGGTGGGGACAAGGGCGTTGTGATGGCTCGCCTGCTGTCGAACTTCGCCTTCGCCGAGTGTCTGGTGGTTGGCGATCGCATCGACCGGGAGATCGAAGCCGGGCGGCGGCTGGGCACCTGGACCGCGCGGGTGGCGGCGGGGGAGGGGCAGTTCGCCACCCCCCAATCGGCCTGGCAGCGCCCGCACTACACGATCCCCAGCGTGGAGGCCCTGCCGGCGGTCGTGCAGGACATCGAGGGCTCCGACGACTCGCCGTAGCGGCGGGGACACACTCGACTTTCTTGGCGGCTGGTTGACACGGCCAGCGCGGTGGATATAGTCCCCGCCGCTGCGGGACTAGCTCAGTGGTAGAGCACTGCCTTGCCAAGGCAGGGGTCGCGGGTTCGACTCCCGTGTCCCGCTCCAATACGCAGCCTTCAAAGGCCCGGGGGAAACCCCGGGTCTTTGCGGTTCTGGCGGAGGGGAGTCGCCCCCGCTCGCGGGTTGACGCGTCCCGGGCTTCCGCGCTTCGGATCCGCTCCCTTCTGCCCCGCGCTATGATCCGGGCGTGCTGCCCCGTCCCGTGATCGTTGCGATCCTCGTGCTGTGCGTGGCCGTGCCCTGGCTGTCGTCGGCGCACCGGCACTGCGATGCGTGGGCGCCGCAGATGAGCCGGGCGGACGAGGTCGCGTTCCTGCCCACCGGCGAGTTCATCAAGGGCGCCGCCCTGGGCTACGACGCTCTGCTGGCCGACGTCTTCTGGGTGCGGGCGAGCACGATGTTCGGGACGCGCTTCGGCGACGACGATCAGCAGTGGTACTCGTGGCTCTACCACATGGTCGATCTGGCGACGGACCTCGATCCCGACTTCCGCGCTGCCTACAAGTACGGCGCCACGATGCTGCGGGTGAACGGCGTCTTCGTCGACCAGAGCAGCCTCATCTTCCAGAAGGGGATGAGGGCGCTGCCCGACGAGTGGTACTTCCCCTTCGGCATCGCCATGAACTTCTACCTGCACCGGAACGACCGGGCGCTGGCCGCGGAGTACCTTGCGCAGGCCGTGGCGACGGGCAACGGGCCCTTCTACCTGCGCAACCTGACGGCCTCGATGCTCAGCGACTCCGACCAGTTGGGGACCGCGCTGGTGTTCCTGGAGGAGGAGCGGCGCGTCGTGCGCGACGAGAAGGCCCGCACGGCCGTCGACATCAAGATCCTGGAGGTGCGCTACCTGCTGGAGCGTCAGCGCGCCTCCGCCGTGGTGGCCGAGTTCCGCCGCAGCACCGGCAGCCTGCCGTCGGAGCCCCCCGGGGTCGCCGCTCAAGGCTTTGAGCTGCCGCCGGATCCCCTCGGCGGGGTCTGGACCTGGGACCACAGCGAAGAGGCCGAGGTGGGCGAGGTCCGATCCAGCCGCTACTGCGAGGTCTTCACGCCGCTGGCCGAAGAGGCCGGCCTGGGGCGTATCTCCCTCTGGGGCTGTCGTTAGCCCGCCCTCGGGGGGCTCCACCGCTGCGGCGGCCTCCGCCCCCACCCCCGGCCTGCTGGCCTCTCCCCCCCTGGTGCTGGCGGGGCTCCTGTTCGCCTTGGCCCTGGCCCGCGCCGCGCCTTCCATCGGCTGGCTGGACTCCGGCAACCTGGTGGCGTCGGCCTTCTGGCTGGGCATCGCGCACCCCCCCGGCGAGCCCGGCTGGCTGGCCCCCGCGCGCGTCGCCCAGCTGCTGCCCATCGGCGATCTGGCCTTTCGCTGCACCCTGCTGTCGGCGGCGTGCGTCGCGGCCTGCGCCTGGCCCCTCTGCTCGATGGTGCGCACGCTGGGCGGCAGCCGGCGCTCCGAGTACCTGGCCGGCGCCCTCGCCCTCGTCGGCACGTCGGCCCAGCTCCAGGCCGTGCGGGCGGAGGTCTACGGTCTGACCCTGCTGCTGCTGCTGCTCGCCCTGGCCGCCGTCCTGCGCTGGGGCGGCCTTCGGGCGTCAGCCTCCCTGGCCTTCCTGCTGGGCCTGGGGGCCGGCGTGCACCCCCTGCTCTGTGCCGCCGCCGCCCCCGCGTTGCTGGTCGCGCGGTTCCTGCGTGGGGGGTTCGGTCGACGCGACGTGATCGCCGGCGCCGTGGCCGGGCTCTCGGGCTTCGCGGTCTACGCGTGGCTGCCCCTGCGCGCCCTCGCCCGACCCGAGCGGGCCTGGGGCAGCCCCGACTCGCCGGCCCGCTTCCTGGACGTGCTGCTCGCCCGCACCTTCGCCCGCAACTTCGGCGACGCGGCCGAGGCGACCTCCTTGCTGGACAACCTGGGCGTGGTGCTTCAGGTGGGCGTGCTGGGCTTGCTGCCGCTGTGGGTGGTCCTGGCCGGGTTCGCCCTCCGTCGCTCCGCCGCGCCTCCGGTGCGGATCCTGGCCATCGTCTGGCCCCTGTGGTGGCTGGGCAACGCGCTCACCGTCCTGACCCAGAACAAGGTCTTTGCCAGCAACCCCGACCTGCACGGCTACCTGGTGGTGGGCGTCGCCGCGCTCGTGCCCCTGGCGGTGGTGGGCGTGGAGACCCTGGGCGGCGCCCGGCGGGCCGTGGAGGCGGCCCTGTGGATGGGCTGCGCGCTGCTGCTCTGGGGCTCCGGGTCCGCGGATCGCTCGGGCAACCACCTGGCTCGTCGCTACGCCACCGAGCTGTCGGCGCAGCTGCCGCCCGGCGCCGTCTTGATGACGTCGGGCAACGACGCCGCCTTCGCCTGGCTGCACCTGCAGGGCGTCGAGCGGCGGAGGGCCGACCTGATCGTGGTGCATCGGGTGCTGCTGGGGCACTCGCAGGAGGAGCGTCGTCTGGCCGGCCCCCTCGCCGACGTGGGGCTCACCTGGCAGCCGGGCCTGCGCAGCGCGCCCACCGAGCACCTCGCGGGCCTGCGGCGTCCCTTCTACCTGGAGCTGCGCGAGCCCGAGCTCCCCGCCCTGGCCGACGGTCGCCTGCTGCGCCACGGCCTGGTCGCGGGCTGGCGCGGGGTGCCCGGAGTCGCCCCGCCGGAGCCCCCGTCCCTGGTGGCCCTGCGCGAGGGCACGCTGGCGGAGCTGGCCTCCCCCGTGGCCGCCCGCGACGCCCAGGCCGCTTTGGTTCGCGGCTATTACAGCGAGCTCTGGGGGACGCCGTGACGGGGCGAGCCCACGTCGTGGCCGGGGCCTGCTTTGCCCTGCACCTGGCGTTGATGGCGCCGGGGCTGACCTGGTACGACGGCGGCGAGCTGGCCCTGGCGGCCGGCACCCTGGGCGTGCCGCACCCCCCCGGCGTGGACCGCCCTGGCTGCGCTGGTCGCCCTGGTCCCCGTGGGCTCGCTGCCCTTCCGGTTGGCGCTGCTGTCGGCGGCGACCGTGGCCGCGTCGGCCGGTCTGCTCTGCGCCCTGGTCGACCGCATCGCGGCGCGCTGGAGCCTGCAGGGCAGCCACGCCGGGCTCATCGCCGGCCTCTCGTTTGGCCTGGGGCCCGCCGCCGTGCACCAGGCCACGCGCGTCGAGCTGTACGGGCTGATGGCGCTGCTGGGCCTGGGCGCGGCCCTGCTCCTGGAGCGGGGTGGCCGCCGCAGCGTGGCCTGGGCGGTTCTCCCCCTGGCGGTGGCCGGCGCCGTGCACCACGCGATGCTGGTGGCGGCCCTGCCGGGCTTCGTGCTGCTGGCGATGGGGAAGGGGCGGGGGACCCTGAAGGCCGGCCTGGCGACGGCGGGTGTGATCCTGCTGCCCGCCCTGGGCCAGTTCGCCTGGCTGCCCCTGCGCAGCATGCACGACCCGCCCATCGACTTCGGTCATCCGGTCGACCTGCAGCGCACCCTGTGGAGCGTGCTGGCGAAGGGCTACGCGCGCTCCTTCCACCCCGCTGAGGGGCAGCTGGTCGACAACCTGAGCGCCCACGGCGCCATGCTCCGCCTGGACCTGGGCGACCTGGCTTTGGCCTTCGCGCTCCTGGCTCTCGGCGTGGCCATCGTGCAGCGCCGGCGGGGGGCAGTGGCGGCCCTGATCCTGGTGGCGATCGGGGTG
>CALCXL010000883.1 GCA_937907595.1 uncultured Pseudomonadota bacterium | reverse complement strand
AATGGTCAGGTCGCCCACCAGCTCGAAGGCCTCCGAGCCCTTCTGTGGTACGGCCTTGGTCGACACGAACGTGACCTTGGGGTGGGTGGCCACGTCGAAGAAGTCGGCGCTCTTGAGGTGCTAGTCGCGCTTGCCGTTGGCGGTGTCGATGCTGGCGGTGTCGATGGAGACCTTCGCCTTCAGGGTCTCCGTGTTCTTGCCGTCCATCTCCAGGGTGCCTTCCACGGAGCCGAAGCTGCCGCGGACCCAGGACACCATCATGTGGCGGATCTTGAAGCCGACGTGGGTGTGGGCGGCGTCGATGGTCCAGGTCTCCGCGTGGGCGGAGGTGGGCAGGGCGATGCCGGCCAGCAGGCCGATCATCAGGGCGAATCGCAGGGTGCTCTTCATGGGGTCTCTCTTCATGGGTTGCAGGGTGTTTCGTCGCGCAGGCTCTCCAGCGCGGTCTTGAGCGCCTCTTGTTGGGCCGGGTCCAGGCGCTCGTCGAACCAGGCCTTCATGAACTCGTACTGGGCCGGATACGCGGCCTCGAACAGGGCCACGCCGGCCGGGGTCAGCCGGGCGATGACCTCCCGATCGCTCTCGGGCGACCGCTCCCGCTCCACCAGGCCGCGACCCTCCAGCCGCTTGACCAGCCGGGTGACGTTGGCGGGCGAGCTGAGGGTGCGCGCGGCGATCTCCCCCATGCGGATGCCGGCGGTGTTGCCCAGGGTGGCGATGACGTCGAACTCCGAGTGCTGCAAGCCCCACCGCTCCTCCAGCTCCCGGGAGTCGGCGCACTGCACGTCGCGGTAGGACCGGTGCAAGGCCCGAAGGAGGCTCAGGGTCAGGCTGTCTCGGCGGTTCGTGCTCACGGCGCTTACCTTAGGGCTGAACCTTTCATCGGTAAAGTATTCTCCGCGAATATTGTCTGGATCGTTGGACGCTACGCCCTGAACGTGGCAACCAGCCCGGGTTGAACGAGTCACGCACCCGCAAGGCCGCCGCCGGCTTCATCTTCCTGACGATCTTCCTGGACGTGCTGGGCATCGGGATCGTCATCCCGATCCTGCCGGGCATCGTCACGGACTTCGCCGGCGGAGACGAGAGCGCCGGCGCGCGCTGGTTCGGGCCGCTGGCTGCCGTCTACGCCACCATGCAGTTCCTCTTCTCTCCCCTGCTGGGCGCCCTGTCCGACCGGGTGGGGCGGCGGCCGGTCCTGCTGACGTCGATGGCGGGCTTCGGCATCAGCTACCTGCTGCTGTGGTGGGCGCCGTCCATCGGCTGGCTCTTCCTGGCGCGGGCGGTGTCGGGCTTCACGGGGGCCACGATCACCACGGCCAACGCCTACCTGGCAGACATCTCCACCCCCCAGACGCGGGCGCAGAACTTCGGGCTGGTGGGCGCGGCCTTCGGCCTGGGCTTCGTGTTCGGGCCGGCCCTGGGCGGGGTGCTCGGCCACGTCGACCCCCGCCTCCCTTTCCTGGGCTCGGCGGCGCTGGTGGCCCTCAACTTCGCCTACGGCCTGTTCGTCCTGCCCGAGTCCCTGCCGCCCGAGCGCCGCCGCCCGTTCCGCCTGGCCGACGCCAACCCCCTGGGCACGGTCGTGCGGCTGCGGCAATGGCCCCTGGTGGCGGGGCTGGCCACGGCCTTCGTCTTCTCCACCCTGGCCCAGCGCGGCCTGGAGACGGTGTGGGTGCTGCACGCCTCCTGGCGCTACGGCTGGGAGGAGCTCGAGAACGGGCTGACCCTGGCCCTGGTGGGCGTGATGGTGGCGATCGTGCAGGGCGGGCTGATCCGGCGGGTGGTCCCCCGCCTCGGCGAGCGGCGCGTGATCCTGGGCGGGTTGGTGATCGTGATCCTGGGCTTCATCGGCTACGGCGCGGCGCCCGTGGGCTGGGTCTTTCTGGCGATCATCCCGCTGGCGTCGATGGGCTCCATGGCCACGCCGACCATGCAGGGCATGCTGGCCGGCGCCGTGCCCGAGGACGAACAAGGCGCGGTGCAGGGGGCCCTGACCTCCTTGTTGGCCCTGACCGCCATCGTCGCCCCCTTGATCTCCACCGGCCTCTTCTCCTTCTTCACCGCGCCCGGCGCCCGCTGGGTGCTGCCCGGCGCCCCGTTCTTCGCGGGCGCGCTCTTTCACGCCCTGGCCTTGGGGGTGGCGTGGCGGACGCTGAAGCGGCACGGTGGGTCGGTATGAAGAAAGTCGGCATCCTGCTGCTCCTGGTGCTCGCCCTCGCCGCCTGCGGGCTGGCCGGCGAGCTGTACATCGAAGAGGCCGCGCGCACCGGCTACGTCGCGCGGTTGACCGGCCTGGAGCTGCACGGGGAGAACCCCAAGCTGGCGATCGTGGCCACGCTGGACGTCACCAACACGACCCCCCTGGCGGCGGACCTGGTCTCCCTGAGCGGCAGCGTCAGCGTGCAGGGCCAGGAGCAGGAGTGGAAGCTGCTGGACCCCGGCCCGGGCGCCGCCTTCGAGCCGCAGGTGCCGACCCCCGTGAAGATCGAGGTCCGCATCCTGCCCCTGCACGCCGTGGGCATCGCCCTGTCGGCCCTGGCCGGCGGCGGCCTGGAGGTGCGTTTCGACGGCGACCTCACGGTCAAGGCCTTCGGGGTGTGGCCGCTGTCGGTCGATCTGCACGATCAGCAGACGATCCGTCCGTCGATCTGAGCTCCGTCGACGGACTCGCCGCCGAGGGCGACGGGCAGGAGGCGCTCGCCGCGCTCAAGGAGCCGGCGGGCAGGCGAAGATCGGCCCCAGCGCCCCGCGACCCAACAGGGCGTGCCAGGGGGTGGGACCGTCGACGTCCAGCGGTCTTCCGCCGAGGCACAGCCGCTCCAGCCAGGGCTGCGCGGCCGGCAGCGCCGGGGCCTGGACCAGCAGGGAGCGCGGCCCCAGGGCCAGCAGGTCGACGTCGGCGGGCAGGCTGGCGCGGGCCAGGGTGAGCTGGGGCGGCTCGCCTTCGACGTGCACCAGCAGGGGGGCCGAACGCAGGGGGCGGGGACCCTCGGCGAACAGGCCGACGGCGCGCCCGGCGAGCACGCGATCGAAGACCACCGCCAGCATGGAGGACTGCCCATCGCCCCCCGGCTCGGCGAGGCCCAGGACGGCCCAGGGGCCCTCGGCGCGGCGGGCGTCGATCCACAGCGCCAGGTCGTGGACGTGGCCCGCCCTCCCCAGGGTCTGCGGGTCCTGATCCAGCTCCCGGGTGGCGGCGGCCTGGGCCAGGGCCAGGGCGACCAGGAGGGCGGCGATCGACGAGCCCTTACGCGGCAGCCCGTCGACGGCCTGCGCGGCCACCACCGCCATCCAGGGCGCCAGGGGACGCCACCAGCCCTCGTGCACGGTGCCGCCGATCAGGGTGTAGATCGCGGCGACGCACAGCCCCACCAGCAGGGGGACCACGGCCCGCGGGGTCCGCACCAGCCCCACCAGCGGGGCGGCGAACAGCAGGGCCGACGTCGGGCGGTCCAGCCGGGAGAACAGCTGCCCCGCCCGGTCGACCGCCGACGCATCGCTCCCCCCCAGGCCCAGGGCCTGCCAGACGTCGACCCCGGCCTGATCGAGGCTCCATGCCCCGTGCAGCAGGGGCAGACAGGCCAGGGCCGCCGCCGCCGCCGCCCATCGACGCCGCTCGAAGCGCAGCAACAGCGGGAGCGCCGCCAGGCTCACCGGGGCGTTGACCGCCGCCAGCCCCAGCCCCAGCCCCGCCCCCAGCGTCGCCAGCCGCGAACGCGGACCCAGCGTGCAGAGCAGGGCCAGCCCCACCCACTCCGCCGCCATCCACACCCCCCGGGGCGACAGCAGGTGCCGCAGGGAGGCATCGGAGGCGGCGATGAGGGCGGCCAGGGCGAGGGGGGCCAGCAGGCTGCGGCAGCGCTGCCGCGCCACGGCCCAGACCGCCACGGGCAACAGCGACTGCAGCGCCGCCAGCCGGAGGAAGGCGCCGGACAGGCCGTCGGGGCGGCCCAGGACCAGGGGCAGGTGGCTGAGGGCGCGGCCGATGCCCAGCGCACCCGACGGCTCCGGCCCCGGGCGGCCGAGCAGGCGGTGGGCGTCCAGCAGGGGGGCCAGGGCGTCGGGGTGCACCTCGATGAGCGGGAGGCCGGGCAGGCGCCAGGCGAAGGCGATCGCCACCAGGGCGCCCACCGCGAGCAGGTCCAGGGGCCCGGCGGGAGGAGGCGTGGGGGCGCTCGGGGGCGAAGGCACGCGGCATTGTCGCAAGCGAT
>CALCXL010000882.1 GCA_937907595.1 uncultured Pseudomonadota bacterium | reverse complement strand
CAGATCACGGACATCGTCTTCAACCAGAGCATCCAGCAGGTGGCCTTTCACGCCGTCTGCCCCGGCCGGCAGCTCGCCGACTGCGACTGGACGGACTCGGTGCGCCCGGACGTCCTGAACGACCCGATCCTGCCCGGCTCGGCCGCGCTGATCGAGATCGCCTTCGTGCCCCTGACCCTGCAGTCCACGTCGGCGGAGCTGCGCATCAGCACCAGCGATCCCGTGCGGCCGCAGTTCAGCGTCTTCCTCATCGGCAACGGCGACAGCGCGCTCAACTGCACGCCCCCGACCATCACGGTGACCTCCCCGACGGAGGCGGCCTTCTTCCACGCCTGGGAGGATCTGGTGGTCTCCGCGCGCGTCTTCGACCAGGAGCAGCCCGCCGGCACGCTGCTGGTGGAGATGTTCCTGGGCGACGTGTTCATCGAGAACGCCTTCCCGGACGAGAACGGGCGCGTCACGTTCACCATCGACATCGACGACCACGAGCCGTCGCTCCCCTCGGGCCTGCAGCCCTTCGTTCTGCGGGTGACGGACGGCTGTCCCACCTTCGGCTACGCGTCCTTCGTGGCCGCCATCGACTTCCCCCTCAGCTCCACGGACCTGGACGGCGACGGCTTCGACGGCAACCAGGGTGACTGCGACGACGGCGACGCCAACGCCTACCCCCAGAACATCGAGGCCTTCGACGGCATCGACAACGACTGCGACGGGGACATCGACGAGGGCACGCAGGTCTGGGACGACGACTGCGACGGCTTCTGCGAGCACGACAGCATCTGCCTGGGCCAGGCGGAGGAGGTCATCGGCGGCACCTGCACCGGGCTGGCCAGCCAGCCCTACGGCGACTGCAACGACTCGCCCTTCGACCTCAACCACGACGACCTGGCCGACGGCACCGCCATCAACCCCGACTCGGAGGAGCTGCAGACCTTCATCGACGACAACTGCAACGGGGTCGTGGACGAGGGCACGTCGCTGTTCGACGACGACGGCGACGGGCAGACGGAGGTCAACTTCGACTGCAACGACAACGACCCGCTCGTCTTCCAGGGCGCCACGGAGTGGTGCGACGACACGGACAACGACTGCGACGGCGACATCGACGAGTTCTGCGTCGACCAGACCGCGCCGCCCCGCATCATCGGCGGGATCCTGACGGACAAGTTCCAATTGGGCTTCGACGGCCGCACCCGGGCCCAGGTCCTGGTGGTCTCGTCGGACAACGACCTGAGCTTCCAGTGGTTCGCCGACATGGGCGCCAGCTACGACGAGCCCGCCAACGGCCCCGTGGTCTTCTGGAACTCGCCCGAGGACACGGACGAGAACCGCAGCCTGTACAACGGCACCTTCCCCAACCTGTGGGTGGAGGTGACGGACAGCCTGGGCCAGAAGGACACCGCCTTCGGCCAGGTCCTGCTCTCCACGGACGTCTTCACCAGCTACTCGCCGGTGCAGTCGGGCAACGGCGGGGACCAGGGGACCTGCTCGGTGAGCGGCGTGGGCGGCGGCTTGCTGCTGCTGCCGCTGTTCGGGGCGATCCGGCGCCGTCGGCGCTGAGCTTGTCCGGGGGCTGAGGCTGCGGCGCGGAGGATCGGTCGACCGTTCGCGGGCACGACCTCGATCGGCTCAGTAGCCGCCGTACTCCACCATCGCCGCCCATCGATCGTCGCAGGTCTGTGCGAGCCGCAAGCCGTCCCGCAAGCCGCTGCACTGGGCGCCCTCCGCGTCGGAGCGGGTCGAGTCCAGGCCGTCGGTCCAGACCTCCTGGTCGTCGGAGCAGCGCTCCCACCAGGCGTCGACGTCGGCCGCGCCCAGGTCCGACCAGCCCAGGCCCCACTCGCTCAGGCAGGCCTCGTACGCGGTCGCCTGGTCGTTGCACACCTCCACGCAGGGGTGGCAGGCGCCCAGGCCGAGGACGGTGAGGAGCAGGAGGAGGGCACGCATCAGCCGAAGTACTTCTCGAGCACCAGGCGCCGGGTGCGTCGGCTGAGTCCGCGGGACTCCATGAGCTCCACCACGTCGTTGACCATGGCGCCGTTGCCGCAGAGGTAGATCTGCATGTCGTCGACGGGGAAGTCGATGGCGGCGAGGTGGTCGGTGACACGACCCCGGGCCCCCGTCCAACCTTCCCCCGGCCGCGACAGCGTGGGCACGAACGTGAAGCGGGGGAAGCGATCGTTCCAGCGCTGGAGCTCCGCGGTCTCGAACAGGTCGGCCTCGCTGCGCACGCCGAAGTAGAGCGTGACGTCGCAGTCGTTGATCTCCCCCGTGGAGATCAGGTCCTTGATCATCGCCCGCATGGGCACCAGGCCGGTGCCGGTGGCCACGAAGTACAGGTGCGGGTGCAGGGGGCGGCGCAGGAAGAAGGAGCCGAGGGGGCCGACGAAGGTGACGGCGTCGCCCTCCTTCATGTTCCGCAGCAGCGTGGTGCAGCGCCCGCCGTCCACCATCTTGGCGATGGTGACCACGTACTCGAACTCGTCGGGGTGGTTCCACATGGAGTAGGGGCGCAGCTCCTTGCGCAGGCCCTTCTCCTCGTCCTTCGGCAGCAGGACGGAGACGTACTGCCCCGGCACGAAGCCGAACATCGGCTCTTCCGTGGGCTCGAACGCGATCTTCAGCGTGTCCGGGGTCAGCCACTCCGAGTAGACCACGCGCGCGGCGTACTCCTTGGGGCGGGTGAGCTCGGGGCGGTCGAACTGGAACTTGAGGATTTCGCTCATGGAGGGGCCGGAGTGTGGCGTCTGGTCGCCCCGATCGCAAGGGCGGGGTGAGGGGGCTACCCTGGTCCACCTCATGACCGACTTCGTCCTGGCCCTGGACTCGGGCACCCAAAGCTCCCGCGCGCTGATCTTCGACCGCGACGGCAACGTCCTGGCCAAGGGGCAGCACGCGCACCAGCCCATGACCCACCCCGAGGAGGGCGCGGTCGAGCAGGACTTCGGGGACATCCGGTGCTGCCTGTTCCAGTCGATCGTCGACGCGCTGGCGGAGTGGGGAGGGGATCCCAAGTCGATCGCCGGCGCCGCGCTCACCAGCCAGCGCCTCTGCGTGGCCCCGCTGCGGGAGGACGGCGAGCCCCTGTCCAACGCGGTGTCCTGGCTGGACCGGCGGGTGGCGACGGGGGCGAGCTTCGGCGGCCTCCTGGGGAAGACCCTGCGGCTGATGGGCGACGACGCCCTGTTGCCCCGGCTCCTGACGAAGTCGCACCCCCGCATCTGGGCCGAGCGGGCGCCGGACCTGCTGGCGAAGGCCGACCGCATCGCGACGGTGGAGGCCTGGCTGATCCAGCAGCTCACCGGGAGGCTGGCGATGGCGCCGGGCGGCATGGTGGGCGCGGTGCCGGCGGACCCCAAGACCCGGGGGTGGGCCAGCCAGCCGCTGCTGCACAAGCTGCTGGGCTACAAGCCCGAGTGGCTCTGCGACATCGTGGAGGCGGGGCAGCGCATCGGCGGCATCACCGCGGACGTGGCGAAGGAGACGGGGCTGCCCGAGGGCCTGCCGGTCTTCGCCTGCGGCGGGGACAAGCAGGCCGAGTCCCTGGGGGCCGGGCTGCGGGCGACGTCGCGGGGGGTGGCGCAGGTGAGCCTGGGCACGGCGTCGTCGGTGTCGGTGACCACGGGGGTGCACCGAGCCAGCCTTCGCTACCGCTGGATCACGGTCTGCGCCTGCGAGCCCGGCGCGTGGAACCTGGAGTACATGCTGTTCCGGGGGATGTGGACGGCGGCCTGGTTCGCCCGGAACTTCGGCGGCGAGCTTCGGCCCGCGGCCCAGGAGCGGGGGCTGCCCATCGAGGCGCTGCTCTGCGAGGAGGCCGGCCTGGTCCCCGCGGGCTCCGAAGGCGTGATGACCTGGCCGCGCTGGTCGCCCACCATCCAGTCGCCCACGGAGACCGGCACCGTCAGCGGCGTGCGGGAGGTGCATACGCGCGCGCATCTGTTCCGATCCCTGCTGGAGGGCATCGCCTTCGACCTGCGCCGGGGCCGTGACCTGCTGGAGAACGTGACGGGCGCGCCCATAACGGAGATCCGCGTGGGCGGCGGCGGCTCGCGCAGCGACGTGGTGGTGCAGATCCTGGCCGACGTGTTCGGCCTGCCGGTGCTGCGCCCGCCATCGGAGGAGCTGGCCGCCCGTGGGGCCGCCATCGTCGCCGCCGCCGCCGCGGGCCTGCACCCCTCCCTGGACGCGGCCGTCGCGGCGATGGTGCCCGAGGCTCCCCGCGTCCTGCCCATCCCCGCCAACGTCGCCCTCTACGACCGCCTGTACAGCGAGGTCTTCGTCCCCGGCCTCGACGACCTGTCGCCGCTCTTCAGCGCTCTGCACCACGCGCGGCGGTAGCGGCGAGTTGTTCGGAGGGACGTCGGGCGAGCCAGGACGCTACAGGGGGGCGGTGTCGTCCAGGACCCGCAGGCGCGAGCGACCGCTTAGGTGCAGGTCGATGGCGCGGGCGACGCGGCGGCCGTCGGCGATGGCGTCCACCACCAGGGAGGCGCCTCGGGTGGCGTCGCCGCAGGACCAGATCCCCGGTGCGGCGAGGCCCTGGCCGTCGGCCGGCACCCGGCCCCGATCCAAGCGCAGCCCCAGGCCGTCGAGCCAGTCCGCGTCGGTGCCCGCGAAGCCCACGGCCACCAGCACCCGGTCGACCGGGAGCAGGCGCTCGCCGCCTTCGACCTCCTCCATCGAGCCGTCGATCCAGCGCACGTCGGCCACGCGCAGGCCGGTCACCCGGTCGCCTCCCACGAAGCCCCGCGCCACCACGCTCCAGCCGCGCTCGCTGCCCTCTTCGTGGGAGCTGGAGGGGCGCAGCAGCACCGGAGGGAAGGGCCAGGGAGCCTCCTCGCCGCGCTCGAGGGGAGGGGCCGGCTTGTAGTGGAAGTGCAGGACGTCGGCCGCGCCCTGGCGCAGGGCGGTGCCCACGCAGTCCGCGCCGGTGTCCCCGCCGCCCAAGACGACGACGCGCTCGCCTGCTGCGTCCTGGGGAGCGGCGCCGGCGGCGACGGCGCGGTTGGCGGCCACCAGGTAGTCCAGGGCGGGCTGCACGCCGGGCAGGTCCTCGCCGTCCAGGCCCAGGCGGCGGGGCTTGAGGGCGCCCACGGCCAGGAGCACGGCGTCGAAGCAGCGCAGCTCCTCCGGGCCGACGTCGACGCCCACGCTCACGCCGCAGCGGAAGACCACGCCCTCCGCGCGCAGCTGATCGAGGCGCAGATCGAGCACGCCGCGGTCGAACTTGAAGTCGGGGATGCCGAAGCGCAGCAGGCCGCCGGGGGCCTCGTCCCGCTCGAAGACCGTGACGCTGTGGCCCGCCCTCGCCAGCTGCTGGGCGGCGGTGAGGCCGGCGGGACCGGAACCCACGATCGCCACCGTGCGGCCGGTGGGCCGGGACGCGGGGCGGGGCTCGATCCAGCCGCGGGTGAAGGCGGCGTCGGCGATCTGCCGCTCGATGGCGCGGATGGCGACGGGCGCCTGCTGCAGGGCCAGGACGCAGGCATCTTCGCAGGGGGCGGGGCAGATGCGCCCGGTGATCTCCGGGAAGTTGTTGGTCTCCTCCAGGCGCTGCCAGGCCTCCTTGCCCTGGCCCGACGCGAGGGCCTCGTTCCAGTCGGGGATGTGGTTCCCCAGGGGGCAGCCGGTGTGGCAGAAGGGCACGCCGCAGTCCATGCAGCGCTCGGCCTGCTGGACCAGGCGCTCCGCCGGCAGGTGCTGTTCGACCTCCGCCCAGTCGCCGATCCGCTCCTCCGCCGGACGCTTGGGCAGCGTCGTGCGGTCGTGCTCCAGGAAGCCGCGGTCGCTCATCAGCCCACCTCCCGCGCGGTCTCGCCCCGCCGGGTCAAGGTGGGCACCGTGCGCAGGGACGAGCCGCCCGCCGCCGGCACGACCTTGGCGAAGAGCTCCCGCCAGGACCGCCACTGGCGCAGGACGCGGCCGGCGAGGGGGCTGCCGGTGCGGGCGTGGTGCTCGGTCAGCAGGGCCTGCACTGCGTCGTCGTCCTCGTCGCCCAGGGTGAGCAGGCGCACGTCGGAGCGGTGGGCCCGGGTGGGGAAGAAGCCGCCGCGGTCCAGGACGAAGGCCTCACCGCCGCTCATGCCCGCGCCGAAGTTGCGGCCCGTGGGCCCCAGGACGATCACGCGTCCGCCCGTCATGTACTCGCAGCCGTGGTCGCCCACGCCCTCCACCACGGCCACCGCGCCGCTGTTGCGCACCGCGAAGCGCTCGCCGGCCAGGCCGCGCACGAACAGGCGCCCGCCGGTGGCGCCGTACAGGGCCACGTTGCCGATGGACTGGTCCTTGCCCACCAGGCCTTCGGGGGGCCGGATCGAGATCACGCCGCCGCTCATGCCCTTGCCGACCGCGTCGTTGGCCGCTCCTTGGATGGACAGGTCGACGCCCGGGGCCAGGAAGGCGCCCAGGCTCTGGCCGGCGGTGCCCAGGAGGGACAGGGCCACCGTGCCCTCGGGGAGGCCCGCGGCGCCGCGCTGACGCACCAGGGAGGCCGACAGGCGGGTGCCCACGCTGCGGTCCGTGTTGAGGATCGGCAGCGACAGCCGGACGTCCTCGCCCTGGGCCACGGCGGGCAGGACCGTGCGCTGGATCTGCTCCACCAGCCAGCTGGAATCGCCCTTGCGGGGCTTGCCGTCGCCCATGTAGCGGTGCCCGCCCCGGATGCGGGCCGGCTGCGCCAGGAGGGGCTGCAGGTCCAGGCCTTGCGCCTTCCAGCAGAGCTCGGGCACGTCGGCCCGCAGCAGGTCGGTGCGGCCCACCACCTCGTCCAGGGTCCGGTAGCCCAGCTCGGCCAGCAGCTCGCGCACCTGCCGGGCCACGAAGACCAGGAAGTTGACGACGTGCTCCGGCTCGCCGGGGAAGAGCGCGCGCAGGGCCGGGTCCTGGGTGGCGATGCCCACGGGGCAGGTGTTCTTGTGGCAGACCCGCATGAGCACGCAGCCGCTGGCGACCAGGGCGGCGGTGCCGAAGCCGAAGCGCTCGGCCCCCAGCAGCGTGGCCAGCAGCACGTCGCGGCCGGTCTTGAGGTGGCCGTCCACCTCCACCGTCACCCGGTCGCGCAGGCCGTGATCGAGCAGGGCCTGGCGGACCTCGGCCACGCCCATCTCCCAGGGCATGCCGGTGTGGCGGATGCTCGACAGCGGCGACGCGCCGGTGCCGCCCGAGCGGCCGCTGATCAGGATCCCGTCGGCGCCCGCCTTGGTCACGCCCGCCGCCACCACGCCCACGCCACCCTGGGCCACCAGCTTCACGCTGACCGTCGCGCGGTCGTTGGCCTCCTTGAGGTCGTGGATGAGCTGGTGCAGGTCCTCGATGGAGTAGATGTCGTGGTGCGGGGGAGGGGAGATGAGCGTGACGCCGGGGGTGCTGTGGCGGGTGGAGGCGATGGCCTCGTCCACCTTGTGCCCCGGCAGCTGGCCGCCCTCGCCGGGCTTGGCGCCCTGGGCCATCTTGATCTGCAGCTCGTCGGCGTCCCGCAGGTACCGGGGCGTGACGCCGAAGCGGCCCGACGCCACCTGCCGGATCGCCGAACGCCGCGGGGTGCCGTCGCGATCCGCGTCCTCGCCGCCCTCGCCGGAGTTGGAGCGCCCGCCCAGCTGGTTCATGGCCAGCGCCAGGTTCTCGTGGGCCTCCCGGCTCAGGCTGCCGAAGGACATCGCCCCGGTGCGGAACCGCCGCACGATGTCCTCCACCGGCTCCACCTCGTCCAGGGGGATCGCCGGGCGATCGGACTCAGGGTGCAGCAGGGCGCGCAGGGTGTGGCGCGCGGTGCCGTGGCGGTTGACCTCGTCCGCGAACTTCTGGAACAGGGGGTAGCGGCCCGATCGCACGGCGTGCTGCAGGGTGCCGATGCTCACGGGGTTCCAGGCGTGCTCCTCGCCGTCGCGCCGCCACTGGTAGCGACCGCCGGAGGGCAGGGGCCCGTCCAGCCAGGCGTCGCGGTGCCGCAGCAGGGCCTCGCAGGCGATGATGCCCAGGTCCGCGCCGCCCAGGCCGCTGGGGGTGCCGGCGAACCAGCGGTCCACCAGCGCCCGGTCCAGGCCAAGGACCTCGAAGAGCTGCGCCCCCCGGTAGCTCTCCAGGGTGCAGATGCCCATCTTGCTCAGGATCTTCAGCAGGCCGCCGTGCAGGGCGCCGAGCAGGCGGGCGCGGGCGCCGCCGGGGGAGTCCTCCTCGCCCGCCAGGGCCTGCACGGTGTCCAGGGCCAGCCAAGGCACGACAGCGCCGGCGCCGAAGCCCAGCAGCACGGCCGCGTGGTGCGTCTCCCGGACCTCACCGGACTCGACGACGAGCCCCGCGCGGCCCCGCAGCCCGGCGCGCAGCAGGTGCATCTGCACGGCGGCGGTGGCCAGGGCGGCGGGGATCGGCGCCCGCCGGGGCCCGAAGGCGCGGTCGCTGAGCACCAGGATCGTGGCGCCGTCGCGCACTGCGACCTCCGCCGCCGCGCAGAGGCCGTCCAGACCGGCGTCCAAGGAGGCCGCGGCCAGCTCCCGCCAGGCCGCGTCGGGGCGGTCGGGCAGGGTGGAGACGTCGGGGGTGGCGAAGGTGGTGTCCAGGCGACCCACGGCCACCGCGGGGTGGTCCGTCGCCTCCAGCCGGGCCAGGGCCTCCGGCGTCAGGATCGGCGCGTCCAGCTCCACCTGCCGGCAGTGCTCGGGGAGCTCCTCGAACAGGTTGCCCTCCGCGCCCAGGGACACGCGCAGGGACATCACCGAGCGCTCCCGGATGGGGTCGATGGGCGGGTTGGTGACCTGCGCGAAGCGCTGCTTGAAGTAGTCGAAGAGCGACTGCGGCTGCTCGCTCAGCACCGCGAGGGGCGTGTCGTCCCCCATCGCGCCGGTGGGCTCCTTGCCGGTCTGGGCCATGGGCGCCAGGACGCGTCGCTCGTCCTCCCGGGTCCAGCCGAAGGCGCGCTGGTCGCTCCGCAGGGCGTCGGCGTCGCGGGAGGCGGTCGATTCCCCCTCGGGGGCCACCCCGCTGAGGCGCAGCCGGTGCTCGGACAGCCACCGCTGGTAGGGCTTGCGGTTGGCCAGCGCGCC
>CALCXL010000881.1 GCA_937907595.1 uncultured Pseudomonadota bacterium | reverse complement strand
CAGGCGCAGAGTCTTCAGCGGGCTGCCGGCGCTGCCGGGCAGGGCCACGACCTTCATCTCCACGGCGATGGGCGTGGGCAGGGCGGTGATCGCCACCGTGGTGCGCGCGGCCTGGATGGGCTCGAAGAACTCGCGGTAGACCCGGTTGTAACCGGCGAAGTCGCGGTCCATGTCCACCAGGAACGTGGTGACGTCCACGACGCGGTCCAGCGACGAGCCCGCCGCCTCCAGGATGGCGCGCACGTTGTGGATCACCGCGCGGGTCTGCGCCTCGATGTCGTAGTCCTGCGGGGCGCCGTCCGCGTCCCGGATCGGCCCGCCGGGGATGGCGTCCGTGCCCGGCTGCCGGGGGCCCACGCCGCTGAGGTACAGCAGATCGCCCACCCGCCGGGCGTGGGGGTACGCCCCGACCGGACGGGGGGCGTCGGCCGAGTCGGCGTTGATGATGCCGCTCGAGGGCGCGGGGCGCGGCGGGGGCGCGGGGGCCGGCGGAGAGACCGAGGCAGGGACCGAGCCAGAGCTCGCGCCGGGCCCGGTGAGCACCCCGCGATCGCCGCGGAAGACCTCCACGTCGTCCTCGTCGAACTCCTTGTCCCCCACCCCCTGGCCCGTCGGCGTCAAGGTCACCACCGCGCCGCCCGTGCCGTAGACCGGCGCGTAGGCGTGCACCTGGCCCGAGTAGCGGTTGTGCTGGCCCATGGCCGCGGCCAGCCACCACATGGGCTTGAAGTTGACGACCTTGCGCACCCGGATCTGGTCGTGGATCACCCGGCTCAGCTGCGCGACGTCCTCCAGGCGCCCGGCGCCGAGGAACTCCAGCAGCTTCTGGTTCCACTCCTCGTCCTTGGGGGAGTGGATGCGATCGTCGGCGGGGTCGATCCAGTCGGTGAACAGGCGGTTGCTCAGGGAGCTGACCACCACCGCCGCCGCCTTGCGCCCGCCCGCCTCCACCGCGTCGGCGACCGCCTTGCCCAGCACCATCGTCTCGGCCCGGTCGGCGTAGACGTTGGAGCTGAGGATCACCGCGGGGATGCGGTTGTCCGGGTTCAGCAGCTTGAGGGCGACGACCGAGCCCGTGTCGATGGGGAAGCCGTGGTAGGCGACGGTGCGCGCGTGCAGGCCCCGGGCCGTGGCCCGCTGCTGCAGGTCGTGCGCGAAGTCGGCGTCGATGCGGAACGAGTAGGGGATCGATCCCAGGGCGTGAAAGACCTCGTCCACGTGCACCCAGGTGGGCTCGGGATCCGCCTGGATCTGGTGCCCCACCACGCTGGGCCACATGGTGCTGTAGACGATGAGCAGGTCGGCGTCGCTCGCCTCCAGATCGCGCCGGGCCGCCTCGTAGCCGTCGCGCAGGCGCTGCCAGCCGGCGTTCTGCTCGGGCACCAGCAGGGGGTGGGGCAGCCCCGTGACCACCAGTCCGCGCACGAAGCCCATCAGACCGCCCCCCCCGGGGTCCAGGAGGCCACCACGTTGCCGGTGCCGATGACCGTGCCGTAGGCGTAGACCTCGGCGGGGTAGTCGGGGAAGTCCATGGCCGCCAGCAGCCAGGACAGGGCGCCGCTGTCCGCCTCGGACACCGCCTGCTCCACGAACTCGGGCATCTGTTCCCAGATCTCCCGGGTCCGGCCGCGCTTCATCTGGTCGATGACGCGCATGTCCCACAGGTACTGGTGGTGGTTGTAGATGTGCTCCCGGGACATGTCCTCGGGGACGTCCGACTCTTCGGTGAAGTGCCGGTGGCTCAGGGAGTTGCTGGCGAGGAGCAGCGCCCGCTTGCCGCTGGCTTCGATCGCCTGCCGCGTCGCCCGGCCCAGCGCCAGGGCCTGCTCCTGCATGACGTCGACGTTGTAGAAGGCGGTCGATCGGCAGGAGGAGATCGACACCACCGGCAGGTCCCAGGCCGGCCGCGCGAGGTGGCAGCTGATGATGGTGCCGTAGTCCACGCGGAAGTCGGGGTTCCGCATCATGGAGGTGACCAGGCCCCGCTCCTTCGCCGCGGCGCAGATGCCCTCGGCCAGGGGCACGTCCACCTGCAGGTCGTAGTGGTAGCGGAAGAGGTTGGGGAAGATCGGGTCCACGGACAGCGACTTGAACGCGGGCACGCCCAGGAAGTGGGTGCCGATGTAGGTCTGCCAGTGCGGGGACAGGACGACGATGACGTCGGGCTTCAGGGCCTCCAGGTCCCGGGCCATGCGCTCGTAGCCCCAACGCAGGTTCTCCCAACCGCACTCCGCCCGCGGCTCGTTCTGCGGCGGGTTGGCGGCGTAGACCAGGTGGGGGGGGTGCGGCGCCAGGGCGCCGGCGACGATGCTGCCTGAGGGCATGGGGGCCTCCGAGGCCGGCGAGAATAGCAGGGGCACCCTCTTCCGTCGGACGCCGGACCGTGGCACAACGCCGCATGCCCGATCCCGACCTCAAAGCGCTGCGCGCGCGAGCGCACCCCCTCGTCCCCGCCCTCATCGTGGGGGAAGCGGGCGCCAGCGACGGCCTGCTCGACGAATTGGACCGCATGCTCGCCGCCCAGGAGCTGGTCAAGGTGCGCTTCGCCACCAAGGACCGCGTCCAGCGCAAGCGGGAGCTGCAGGAGCTCATCGACGGCACCGGCAGCCGGGTGGTCCTGGCCATCGGCAAGGTGGCGACCTACTGGCGGGCCGGCGCGGCGACCCGGCCGAACAACATCACCGAGGGCGAGGCCACCCCCGAGGCCGCCCCTACAGCTTGACGCAGACGTTGCGCAGCTCGGAGTAGAAGTCCAGGGAGTGGCGGCCGCCCTCGCGCCCCACCCCGCTGTCCTTCATCCCGCCGAACGGCACGCGCAGGTCGCGCAGCAGCCAGCAGTTGACCCAGATCATCCCCGACTCCACGTTGGCCGCCACCCGGTGCGCGCGGCCCAGGTTCTGGGTCCAGACCGAGCCCGCCAGGCCGTAGCGCACGGCGTTGGCCAGGGCGACGGCCTCCTCTTCGGTGTCGAAGGGGTGCACGGTGATCACGGGGCCGAAGATCTCCTCGGTGGCCGTGCGGCAGCCCGGGGGCAGGTCGGCGACGACCGTGGGCTCGAAGAAGGCCCCCTCCCCCAGCGCCGGGTCCTCCGGTCGACGTCCCCCGGCCACGATCCGGCCGCCCTCCTCCTTCGCCAGGGCCACGTAGCCCTCCACCTTGTCCCGGTGCGCCAGGCTGACCAGGGAGCCGAAGGTGGTGGCGGGGTCCAGGGGATCGCCGATGACCCGCGCGCGGGCCCAGGCCGCCAGCCCCTCGGTGAAGCGCTCCAGCAGCGGCCGCTCCACCAGGACGCGGCTCCCGCAGAGGCAAATCTGCCCCTGGTTGGCGAAGCCGGCGCGGGCCACGCCCTCGATCGTCGCCTCCAGATCGCAGTCGGCGAACACGATGGACGCGTTCTTGCCGCCCAACTCCAGGCTCAGCTTCTTGAACTGCGCCGACGCCGTGGCGCCCACGATCTTGCCCGTCGCCGTGCCCCCGGTGAAGGAGATGCCGGGCACGTCGGGGTGCTCCACCAGCCGCTGGCCCGCCTCCGGGCCGAAGCCGTGCACCAGGTTGAAGACGCCGGGCGGCAGCCCGATCTCCCGCACCACGTCGGCCAGCAGACCCGCGCTCAGGGGCGTGACCTCGCTGGGCTTGCACACCACGGTGTTGCCGGTGGCCAGGGCCGGCGCCACCTTCCAGCTGAGCAGGTAGATGGGCAGGTTCCAGGGGGAGATCAGGCCGAAGACGCCGACCGGGCGCCGCAGGGTGTAGTTGAGCGCGCCCTCCATGGGGTGGCAGCCCAGCTCGTCGTGCAGCACCGCGCCGGCGAAGAAGCGGAAGTTGGCGACGGCGCGGGGGATGTCCACGGCCCGGCACAGGGACAGGGGCTTGCCGGTGTCCCGGGCCTCGGCCGCCGCGAACTCCTCGAAGCGGGCCTCGATCCCGTCGGCGATGCGGCTGAGCCATCGGCTGCGCTCGGCGACGGGGGTGAGCGCCCAACCCCGGCCGGCCTCCTGGGCCGCCTGCACCGCCCTATCGACGTCGTCGGCGGCACCCCGGGCCACGCTGGCCAGCACCCGGCCCCGCGCAGGCTCCGGATCGTCGAAGCGTCGCCCCGAGAGGCTGGGGTGGAAGGCGCCGTCGATGAAGTGGTCGAGGGAGAAGTCCGCCATGGCGCACCGATAGCACGCTGCCCCGGATCCGGGCAGCCAGCCGGCGCGCTGCCCCGATCTGCAGCACCTTCCGGAGGCCCTCAGGCCCCTGGGGCCCCCTGAGCGCGATGGCACGACCATTGCGAAGGCACACACCCCGGGACCACCCCCGGAGGCGCTGCATGGACACCCTGAACTCAGGCGACACGGCCTGGATGCTCACCGCGACCGCCCTGGTCCTGATGATGACGATCCCGGGTCTGGCCCTCTTCTACGGCGGCATGGTCCGCAAGAAGAACGTCCTGGCCACCCTGATGCAGTCCTTCGCCATCTGCTGCCTGGCGTCGGTGCTGTGGATGGTGGCGGGCTACAGCCTGGCCTTCACCGAGGGCAACGCCTTCATCGGCGGCCTGGACCGCCTCTTCCTGCGGGGCATGGGCGTGGACGCGCTCAGCGGCACGATCCCCGAGGCGCTGTTCATGAGCTTCCAGGGCACCTTCGCCATCATCACGCCCGCCCTCATCACCGGCGCCTTCGCCGAGCGCATGAAGTTCACGGCGATGCTCTGGTTCTCGGGCCTGTGGCTGCTGCTGGTCTACGCGCCCGTCTGCCACTGGGTCTGGGGCCCCGGCGGCTTCCTGGCCGGCGACGGGGTGCTGGACTTCGCCGGCGGCACCGTGGTGCACGTCAACGCGGGCGTCGCGGGCCTGGTGGCGGCCATGTACCTGGGCAAGCGCCACGGCTACGGCCGCACCCACTTCGCGCCCCACAACCTGGTGCTGACGGTCATCGGCGCCTCGATGCTCTGGGTGGGCTGGTTCGGCTTCAACGCGGGCTCGGCCCTGGCCGCCAACGGATCGGCCGCCATGGCGCTGGCGGTCACGCACATCGCCGCCGCGGCCGCGGGCGTCTCCTGGATGGCGGTGGAGCTGGCCGTCGACAAGAAGGCCAGCGTGCTCGGCGTCGTCACCGGCGCGGTGGGCGGCCTGGTGGTGATCACGCCCGCGGCGGGCTTCGTGGACCCCACGGGGGCGCTGATCATGGGCCTGATCGCCGGCGTGGTCTGCTGGTGGGGGGCCACGAAGCTGAAGTACCTGATCGGCGTCGACGACAGCCTGGACGCCTTCGGCGTGCACGGGGTCGGCGGGCTGGTGGGCGCGCTGCTCACGGGCGTCTTCGCCAGCGAGGCCATCGGCGGCACGGCGGGCGGCCTGGAGGGCAACTGGGCCCAGGTGGGACACCAGGCCTGGGGCATCCTGGCCACCGTGCTCTACGCCGGGGCGCTCAGCTGGGCGCTGCTCAAGGGCATCGACCTGGCCATCGGCCTGCGCGTGACCCAGGACGAGGAGATCGAGGGCCTGGACCTGGTGCTGCACGGCGAGGCGGTGCCGTAGCGACGCCGAGGCCGTAGAGGCTCCTACTCCACCCCGCGCAGCGGCGCGTCCACGTCGTAGTACCAGCGGTCCGAGTCGGGGTCCCACTCGTCCCAGGTGGGGCACTGCTCCAGCTTCGGCAGCAGGGCCGGCGGCACGATGCCCTCCACCAGGAAGGCCTTCTGGCGGTGCAGGGGGTAGGGGTTGCGCAGCTCGAAGCCCAGAACCCCCAGCACGCCGCGGGCGATGTACCAGGTCGCCTGCGCGTTCCAGCCGTGCGCGATCTTGATGACGATGCCCAGCCCGGCGGGGTAGTCCGGGTGGTCGATGGCCAGGCCCAGCAGCCCGTCGGCGCCCTCCTTGGCCAGCACGCGCCCCTCCCCCGCCTTGAGGATCGAGCTGTCCAGCCGGTTGAACCCGCCCACCAGGTCCGGG
>CALCXL010000880.1 GCA_937907595.1 uncultured Pseudomonadota bacterium | reverse complement strand
ACGTCCTCTCCTCCCGTCTCCCAGGCCCAGATGACCCAGAGCAGGGTGTGGCAGAGCTCGTGCACCAACACGCTCGCGACCCGGGTGGTGCCAAGAATCGCCCTCAGGAACGTCTCTCGACCACAGGCGCCCCAACCAGCCTGATCCGGCTGGAGGATCGGGCTGTCCGTTGCCCTCGTCCACTTTCCGAGCTCCGAATTGAGGAAGCCGACATCGAGGACCGTCGAGGCTCCCAGGGTCAGCGCGTGGAACGGCTCGAAGGGGGGCTGCCGGGGGTCGGTGGTCCTGTCCACGAACTGCAAGAGCACCGGCACCGAGCGGTCGCCCATTGCGTGCGCCTTCAGTTCTGCGAAGAAGTCGGCGTCGGAGGCGATGCTCTCGGGAACGAACTGGAAGATCGGCTCCAGGAGGAGGGTGGCCCAACGCGCACAGTGGATCGCCAGGACGATCTCCGCGATCGTCTCCCCGAGTGTGAGGTCGGGGAGGAGGAGACCTGCGGCGTGGTAGCTCTCGATGCTGTCGCCTGCGCCGAACACGTGCACCAGATACCCGTCGACGATCCACCAATCAGCCGCCGTCTCTTCGGACGTGATGCCGAGCGCGGACAGGCTGAAGAACCAAGAGTCGCTCGCGCCCGGCCACTCGGCGATGTTCCGAAACAGCGTCCCCCCGAAGTTGCCACCAGCCAGGTACTGCTCGGTCGTGCTGGTCAGGTACTCCGCACCGAGGGCCCAACCCATCGAGCGCTCCACCTGGACCTCCAACCGCGCGTTGAAGGGAAGGCTGACCGCGCCGGGATCCTGCGGGATGCCGTCCAGCGAGGGGATGCCGGGCAGACCCTGAAGCGCGGGGTTCAGCGGGCGGGAGGGCGTGAAGCAGAGGTTCGACGGCCGCTCGCACCGGGTGAGGAGGCCGAAGTCGCCGCGCACCACCTGGTCGAACGACAGTGGGAGGACGTAGCGGCTCATGTGGTCCTGACCAGGGGATGGAGGTGGCCGACGGTCGAACCCGCTGACGGGTCCAACGCCATCGCGCGAATCGCCTCGACCGAGACGATTCCTCCGTTGGAAATCGCCACGTCGCCCGAGACCACGCCTGCGTCGACCAGCTGCTCGAGCAGGACCTGGTTCAGCACCCCCGTCCCGCAGCGCCACTCCAGGCCTGGGTCCGAGGAGCGCGGGCCTTCGTGCTTTCCCCTCCCCGAGGGCGCCACCGTCGGAGGAGGCTCGCACGGACGCTTCGGGGCACGAGCGCTTGTCGCCGCGAGCGAGGAAGGCCGCCACGCCCCCCGCCGGTTGGGCGCGCCCTTGCCGATCTTCTCGGCGAAGCGCTGCGCGACGTGCTCCGAGAGCTTCCGTCGGTCGATCGCGGAACTGGATGCTGCCGAACGAAGCCACGGCAGGAGATGGTACACACCCTCTGCCATCGAAGGCTCCCCCGACCGGCGCGAACCGAAGAAGGACACCACGGGTCCCGCCGTCGCCACGATCACATCCTGAGAGCGTGGCGGTGGCAGCGGTCGCTGCCCGCCGAGCCGAGCGGCGTCGGCCCTCCCAGGCCTCAACCACGGCAACAGCCGGTAGACCTGCTCCTCCGCCGACTCGACCTGCCGGGTCGCCCCACCGCAGCCGCACCCCGCCTCGTCCTTGCCGGCCACGGCTAGAACGGCGTCAGGATGACCCAGACCGAGATGCGCGCGGTCACGACGTTCGTGGCCGAGATCTCCTGGATCTTGGGGATGATGTTCACCTGGTCGACGCCGGTGAGATCCACGGGGGTGCCGGTCGCGCTCAGGCCGATCTTGATCCCCGTGGACCCGCCGCTGTCGAAGAGGTCGGAGCTGCCGGGTCCAGTTCTCGCCGTCCGGGCCGTGCTGGAACGCGATCGCGATCCGGGTGTCGGCCGACACCTCGTGCACCAGCACGTAGACGGCCCCGCTCTTGGCGGCCAGCGCGCCGACGAGCCGCGTCGTCTGCGTCTCCGCCTCCGCACCCGAGGCGCCGGACTTGATGTAGAGGTTGTCGATGATCTTGATCTTCTGCACGTCGCGCTCCCTCGACGGCCGGCTTCCCAACCGTCGCCGCATGTGAATTCGGGAGTCGCCAGGACGCTCCGGGCTCGGCCCCCACCCCACCGACCGGACGCGATGCCCGGGCGGCGACGGAAGGAGCGTCGCACGGGATCCACTGCGCGCTCGGGGCGGTGATCTGCCCCCCCCCTGGCACGAGTTTTGCTGGCGCGCATCTGTCCCCCGACGTACCGGCAGCGCGGGCCCGGAAGCGAGGCAGGCACCATGAGCCGTGGGGCGGCGTGGTGAGGGCTTCTGGAACCCGCACCCGGCCGCCCCTCGGGCATCCACGGCAAACCGCGGTCCGGGCCTGAGGTCGCGGGGTCCGCGTCCCAGACGCTCAGCGCCGGGCGGCCAGTCGGACCCTCAAGGCCTTCTTCGCGGCGCGGCGCACGCGGTTGTCCGGGTCGTTGCGCAGCAGGACCTCCAGGCGATCCTCAGCCTCACGGCCCGCGATCTCCGCCAAGCGGGCGGCGGCGGCGGCGCGGACCTGGGGGGTGCCGTCGTGAGTGGCCAGGATCAGGGCCTCGCCGGCGCCCTGGGCGCTTCCGGGGTCGTAGAGGCCCTGCACGGCGAGGAGGCGCAGGGCCCAGGTGGTCTCCGTGGCGACCCGGGTGGCCAGGATGGAGTCCGCGCCGCCCCGGCCCTCCTCCCGGCTCAAGCGGCCGATCGCCTGCTCGCGCACCGTCCCCGAGGGGCTCGCCGACAGCCGCAGCCAGACCTCGGGCACCCAGTCCATGTCGGCGTCCGCCAGCACCGCCGAGCGCAGCCACTTGATGGTGAAGGACTCCGCGGCCGGGCCCCGGGCGGCGGCGGCCAGGTTGAGGAGGTGGCGGTCCAGGGGGCCGGGCGGGGGCGGCAGGCGGCCGTCGAAGGCGACGGTCCACGAGGCCAGGCGCGGGGGCTGCGGCACCCCGACCATGCCGTCGAGCTCGGCGGCGGTGGCGGGGGGGAAGCGCTTGAGCAGCTCGACTGCGACGTCGGACACGCGGGCGTCGGTGTCGGCCGAGGCCACCAGCAGCAGCTCCCGGACCTCAGGACCCCGGCGGGGGGCCAGGGCGTGGACCACCTCGGCGCGCACCCGGGGCGAGGGCTCGCGCGCCACCAGCCAGCGCAGCAGCTCCATCAGGTCGTCGCTGAGGGCCAGGTCGTCCTGGGGCGGGGCCTCCAGGCTGAGCAGCCAGGCCAGGGCGTCGCGGCGCAGGCCCAGGTCGGAGTCGTGCAGCAGGAACCAGCGCGCCATCTCCTCCCGGGCCTCGGCGTGGACCCGTTTGCTGGACAGGTAGAAGGCCAGGGCGTCGTGGCGGGCCTGGGCCGACGGGGAGAGCAGCAGCCAGAAGGAGTCGGACAGGGTGCCGCTCACGTCCAGGGCCGGGGGGGCCGACGTGGGGCGATCGACCACGGCGAAGAGCAGGTCGCCCAGGCGTCCCTCGTCGGCGAGCAGATCGGGCAGGGTCCCGAAGGCCCCCAGGGTGGCCGCCCGCAGGAGGGCGCCCATGCGCAGGGGGGAGTAGTCCTCCTGCTCGGCCCCGCCCAGCGGTTGGAGCTCGAGGGGGGCGGCCTTCACGGCGTCCTCGGCCCCGCGGTACTCGATGGAGAAGCGCACCGACCAGCCCAGGGACAGCGCCCAGTGGGGCACGGAGATGGGCATGACCGTGCTGCCCACGCGCTGCTCCACCTCCCGGCTGCCCTCCAGGTAGACGTCCTGCAAGCGGACCTCCAATACGGCGGTGGCGGGCAGATCCACGTCCTCGGGGGCGGCGTGGGCCCCGGCGGCGCTCAGCTGATCCCAGACCAGCGAGCAGAGGTTGCGGTCCAGCCAGGGCTCCAGGACGTCCAGGGGCACCGGCTGGCGGGGCTTGAGGTCCGCGGGCAGCACCACGCCCTCGTCCAGGCGGACCAGGCTGTGCAGGTCCTGGCCGGGGTACTGGCGGTAGATGGGGTGATCGGCGGGGGGCGCTCCGTCGCAGCGCAGGTCGATGGGCACGCCCATGAGGGGGGCGGGGGGGCCGGCGTCGGCGGGCGGCGCGGCCTCCTGGGGGGCGATCAGGGGCTCGGCGTCGGCCGGATCGACCGCGCCGGCGGTGCCGCCGGGGATCGCTCCGGACTCCGCGCCGGCCAGGGCCGCAGAGGGGAGCAGGAGGAGGAGGGCGAGCTTGCGCACCGCGCAAGGGTAGGTCGCCCGACGCCCGGGGTGTAGGGCACCGGGCGTCATGGTTGGAGCCGCGGCGATCGGCAGCGGGCCCCGATCGGGATCAGCCCACCACGTAGCGCGAGGGCACCCAGTTCCATCCGGCGGCCCCCGTGGACTCCTGCCCCTGGGCCAGCACGGCGCGGGCGGCGGCTTCGACCCGCTCGGCGTTGAGGGCGGCGGCCTCCTCGAGGACCTCGGACTGGCCGATGGCGGGCACGTTCTTCATGCCGACCGCTCGGGTGGGCACGCCGGGGAAGGCCTCGGAGACCTGGGCCTGGATCTCGCGGTGGAAGCCGGCGAAGGTCCGGTCGTCGGCGGCCACGAGCAGCCGGCCGGTCTTCTGCACCGACGCCAGCACCAGGTCCATGTCCGGCGGCACGATGGTGCGCAGGTCGATGACCTCGAGGTTGATGCCTTCGTGGCTCATGGTCTCGGCGACCTCCGCCGCAAAGAGCGCGCCCCGGCCCCAGCCCACCACGGTGAGGTCGGTGCCGGCGCGACGCACGATGCCCTTGCCCAGGGGCACGCGCACGCCGTCGCCGATGGCGGGGATGCCGCCCCGTCGGATCAGGTCCTTGATGCCCTTGATGGCGTCCTTGTCGTCGGCCGCGGGCTCGTCGGGGAAGGCCGGGCCGTTGGCGCGGCGGTAGCAGTACTTGGGCTCCAGGAAGATCACCGGGCCGCCGTACTCCGCGGCGGCCACCAGCATCCCGTAGGCGTCGTAGGACGTCGACGGCATCACCATCACCAGGCCCGGGATGGAGGCGTACAGGCCGTCCAGGGACATGGAGTGGTACATCGCCCCGCCGCCGAAGGGGTCGGTGGGCATGCGCAGGATGACCCGCGGGGACACCTGGCCGACGGAGCCCCAGTAGAGGTTCCCCATGTGCACCAGCCAGTGCAGGGCGTTGAGGCTGTAGTCGCCGAACTGGATCTCGGGCATGGCCGTGAAGCCGGGGTACATGCCCGCGCCCACGGCGGTGCCGACGATGAGCGGCTCGTTGATCGGCGCGTCGATCACCCGCTCGGGCCAGAGCGGCTTCAGTCCGGCGGTGGCCTGCATCACGCCGCCCAGGTTGCCCACGTCCTGGCCCCAGATGCCCGAGGGTCCCGACTCCAGGATGTGCTTCTGCGCGGCCCGAAGGGCGCCGGCGTAGGTCACGTTGGTGCGGGAGCGCGTGGCCAGGTCGGCGGGCTCATCGTACTGCGGGAAGGGCGGGCGCACGTGGTCCCAGATGCTGGAGGGATCGGGGTCCGGCTCGGCCTCGACCTCCTTCATCCACCCGGCCACCCGGGCGTCTTCCTCGCCCATGACCCGGCCCAGGTCGTGGTTGGCGAAGTAGTCGGGCGTCTCCTCGCCGTTGCCGGTGCGGGTGACGAGGTCGGCCTCCTCCAGCGCGCCGCGCTTGACCAGCTCCGCGCCCCAGCTGGTGAAGGGGTCGTAGTTCTCGTAGTGGAAGCGGTAGTTGCCCGCGGAGCTGTGACCGTTGAGCCGGGGCATGTCGTGCACGTGCCAGACGCAACCCTTCTGCTCCGTCTTGCAGTACATCGCGACGGCGTAGGCCGTCTGGTAGCAGTCGAAGAAGTCCCGGCCGTCGGAGCTGAAGAACTTGAGGTCGAAGGCGTCGGCGTACTTGGCGTAGTCCTTGATGCCGCGGCCCTCGTCCGGGGGGGTCGAGATGGCGATGGAGTTGTCCGTGATCATCACGCACATGGGCAGCGACCACACCGAGATCGCGTTCATGGCGTCGTGGGTGTCGCCCTCGGCGGTGGTGCCGTCGCCGATGGCCGCCGCGGTGAAGCCGTCGGTCACGCCCGAGATGCGCATCGCCTTGGCGTAGCCGGCGGACTTGCCCAGGTTCATGCCCAGGGGCGACTGGATGGGGAGCAGGCCGCGGGGCATGTCCAGCAGGTGGTTGACCATGTTCCGGCCGCCGCTGAAGGGGTCGGTGGCCTTGCTGAACTGCTGGCGGAGGACGTCCTTGACCAGGTCGGCCCGGCCGGTCAGCTCGCAGTGCATGGCGTAGAGCGTGCCGCTGCGGTAGTGGCCGCAGAAGCCGAAGTTCTCCCCGCCGGTGGCCTTGTGCCAGCCCAGGGCGGTGGCGGTGGCGTGGGCCTCCTGGCCGGGCCCGTAGATGGCGAACTTGACGCGGCCCTGGCTGAGCAGGCGCACGATGCGCTCGTCCACCGAGCGGTTGCGCACCGCCACGCGCCAGGCGAGGCGGAGCTCGTCGTGGGTGAGTTCGGGGGCCTGGGGGAGGGAGGGCTTCTTGGCTGCCACGGGAGCTCCGGCGGATCGTTCGCTTTGGGGGCCGGAGTGTAGCGGACGCCTCCGCGCGCGCGAGGGCTGCGTGGATCGGCCGGGTCGACCGGGGCGATGTCGTGCGATCGGGAGGGAAGACCACGGCGACCCGGGAGTGCTCAGCGCAGGTAGACCTCGTGCCAGCCGACCGCGTACCAGTTGGGGTCGGAGCTGGTGTCGATGGCGGTGGGGCAGGCGCTGTTCTCGTCGGCGCCGCTGAGGTCCAGGCCTGCTGCGCCCACCTGGTCGGTGTGGATCACCGGCTGCGGGTCGGTCCAGTGGCCCACGACGATGGCCGGCAGGTTGCGGCCGCAGGCGTCGTAGAACCAGGGGACCATGACGTTGCTGGTGACGCAGGAGGTCATGGCGGGGCCGCGGTCGGTGGCGCTGAGCTCGGCGGTGCCGGGGATGCCGTTGAGCAGGTGGTGGGGATCGGCGCCGTCGAGCAGGGCGGTGACCGTGCCCCCGGTGGAGGGGGCGGGGGCCACGATGGCGTGCAGGTCGATGGCGTAGAAGAGCGCGCCGCAGAGGTTGCCGTCGGTCTGCAGGAGCTCGATGCGGTTCATCATCTGCGGCTCCTCGGCGACGTCCTGCCAGCGGTTGGCCGGCAGGCGGTAGGCGCTGGAGCTGCCGGGGGTGCCGACGGCGCTGGAGTAGAGCGCGCTGTAGTCGGTGATGAGGTTGGCGTTGTCCAGGCCGTCGTCGGTGGTGCGTTGGATGAGCGTCCAGCCGCCGCCGTCGGTCGTCATGTCGCACCAGGTCGCGATGGGGGGCAGGCCGCCGGTGCCGTCGGTGTCGATGGGGTACTGGCCGTCCTGCCCGAAGAGGTTGGTGTCGGTGCCGATCCACTCCTGGCAGGACCCGCAGGGGGGTGCGACGACGCCGTCGCAGTCGTAGTCCACGCCGGCGGTGCAGAACTCGTCCGCGCTGGGGTGGTACAGCGGGCTGGTGTCGTCGCAGTCGTCGCCGCCGGCCAGGGGGGCGCCGCTGTTGTCGACCTGGCCGTTGTCGACGTAGGGGCCGCAGGCCAGCCAGCCGTCCTCGTCCTGATCCGCCTCCAGGGGCTGGCTCCAGTCCAGGGCCATGGGGCGCGCTGCGCCGCCGGAGCTCCACGTGGGGTTGGCCGGCAGAGTGGAGGCCGCCGAGTCGCTCCAGGAGCCCGACAGGGTCAGGGGACCGTCGACCGCGGGGAGCGACGTCGCGGAGTCCCCCACCCAGTCGACCCCCGAGTCCGTCCACAGGCCGATCAGGTACTCGTGCCCCGGCAGCAGCCAGACCGACCCCAGCCCCACCGACAGGGTCTGGGTGCCCGCGTTGATGTTGGTCTGCTCGATGGAGAAGACGAGGGCGCCCGGAGAGCCGGGACCGCTGGCGTCGTAGATGCCCAGCGTCAGGGAGCCGCTGGCCGGGGAGTCGATGGGCATGCTCACGCCGGTGAGGCGGCCCGCCGCGGAGGCCTCGACCACGTTGCCCACCAGCCAGCTGGCGGGGACCGCGTGGCCTTGGGAGGCCGCCGCGGCGACGAGGGTGCCGCTGGCCGCCTCCAACAGGCTGCCGTCGCAGTCGGTGTCCGTGCCGTCGCAGGCCTCGGTGGCCACGGGGTTGATGGCGGGGTTCGTCTCGTCGCAGTCGCCGTCCTCCCAGGTGAACCCGTCGCCGTCCGGATCGGCGGCGGTGTCGTCGTCGTCGCCCACGGTGTCGTCGTCGTCGACCAGCACGGTGTCGTCGTCGTCGTCGGCCGAATCGTCGTCGTCGGGTGCGGTGTCGTCGTCGTCGGGTGCGACGGTGTCGTCGTCGTCGGGTGCGACGGTGTCGTCGTCGTCCGGTGCGGTGTCGTCGTCGTCGGGTGCG
>CALCXL010000879.1 GCA_937907595.1 uncultured Pseudomonadota bacterium | reverse complement strand
GTACGACGTGTTCACGTCCAACGAGGGGCTGGCCAGCTACTGGAACGGAACCTCCGCCGGCCTGCCCTCTCCCCCGGACTGGTCCGGCTTCGATGGGGAGACAGGGGGGCGCTTCGGCCACTCGGTGGGGGGCGCTTCGGCCACTCGGTGGGGGGCGTCGGCGACGTCGACGGGGACGGGTTCGGCGAGCTGCTGATCGGCGAACGGGACTTCTTCGTCAACAACCACGGGCGGGTGTGGATGTACCCCGGCAGCGCCGGCGGGCCCCTCCCCGCCGCCGTCGCCGCCTGGGAAGGCAGCTTGAGCCACCAGCGGGTCGGCTCGCACGTGTGGCCGCCAGGGGACCTCGACCAGGACGGCTACGCGGACTGGCAGCTGGCCGCCGGCCCCACAGGCGGCGATCGGCGCCTGGCCGTCGTCTTCGGGGGGCCGGGGGGCACCACCCGGGCCGGGAGCATCTTCACCGGCGATCTGACCTTCACCTCCAACGGCAGCGACGGCTTCGGCGCGTCGCTGGCCGCCATCGGAGACGCGGACGGGAACGGCCGGCCGGAGCTGGCGATCGGCGCCACGTTGCAGGCGAGCGAGGCCGGTGTGGTCCGGTCGTACGAGGCCGACGTCGACACGATCGGCGCTGCGGCTGGATCCATCGGGCCCTCTTCGGGCGGCCAGGGCTTCAACTCGTACAACATGGCCGTGGGCGACGTGAACCACGATGGCTACGACGACCTCGCCTTGGGGTTGTGGCGGCTGGACACCGTCTGGGTCGTCTACGGAGGGCCCGAGGGCTTGCCGGCCTCTCCCGCCGCGCCCGACCACCTGCTGACGGGCTCCGTTCCCGGCGAGGGCTTCGGCCGCGGGGTGTCCTTTGGCGACGTCAACGGCGACGGTTGGCTGGACCTCTTCATCGGGTCCAACGACGAGGTCGACAGCGCGGGCACCGGAGGATCGGCCGAGCTGCGCCTGGGCGGCCCCGGGGGCTTCGAGGAGACCCCGGCGTGGACGGTGGCCGGAGGGCAGCCCGGCGCGCAGTTCGGCAAGGGGATCGCGGTGGCGGACTACAACGCCGACGGCTTCGACGACGCGGTGGTGCTCTCCTAGGCGTGGGACGGAGCCGCCTCGAACGCCGGTGCCGCGTTCCTCTACTTGAGCGACGGGGTCACCCTGTCTGCGTCGCCGGACTGGACCGCGGAGGGCGACAGCGCTGACGACGAGCTCGCCCAGTCGCTGGCCACCGGGGACCTCGACGGCGACGGCTACCCCGATCTGGTGATCGGCAGCCGCTTCGTCGACGGCGTCGTCGCCAACACGGGGCAGGTGCGCGTCTACGGCGGGGGGCCTGACGGGCTGTCCGCCAGCCCCCTCGCGATCCTGCAGCCCACCACCGCGATCGGCCTGGGCGAGGACGTGGCCGTGGCCGACGTCGACGGCGACGGCTTCTCCGACCTGCTCGCCGGCGCCCGCGGCCTGCCTGGAGGCCAGCTGTACTTTGGCGGGCCGGGCGGGGTCTCTGTTCTCTCGAGCCAGCAGCTGGTCCTCGCGTCCGGCCGCGGCATGCGGGTCGCCCTGGCCGATCGGAGCGGGGACGGGCGAGCCGACGCGTGGTTCACCCAGGCCTTGTCCTCCTTGGGCGTCGTCAACGGCCTCCTCGCGACGCCCGCCGGACTGTCGACCACCGTGGCCTGGACCCACAGCCACCGGGGCGGGGGCGGGGTCTGGGGCGCGGGCTTCGGGCCGGGGGACTTCGACGGCGACGGCCTCGCCGACATCGCCGTTGGGCACGGGGGCTACTCAAACGCCAGCTGCTGTCATGCGGGCGCGATCTACAGCTTCCGATCCCGCGCCACCGCCGACACCGGGCTGGTCGGCGCCCCCCGCCTGCGGCTCTACCAGCCGGACACGGAGACCCAACTCCCCTCCGGCGGCCTCTCCACCGAGGTCGGCCTGGACGTTCGCGTGTTCGCCCGCTCCCCCTTCGGCGCCACCCGGGGCAAGCTCCAGGTGGAGCTCAAGGCCCCCGGTCAGCCCTTCGACGGCGCCGACCTCGTCCAGCACGACGCCTGGCAGGCCATCCCCGCCGACGGCGCCGACATCGACCTCGCCATTCGCGGCGACAACGCCCCCCACCTGGCCTCCGGCACCGCCTACCACGGCCGCTTCCGCCTCCTCTGGGACCCCTCCCTCGCCCTGCCCGAGACCGCCTCCCCCTGGCGCTCCTTCGACCCCCGCGACCCCTCCGGCCTGCACGTCCGCACCACCTACGACGGCGATGGCGATGGCTTCGCGGGCAGCGACGACTGCGACGACGACGACCCCGACGCCCACCCCGGCGCCGCCGAGCTCCCCGACGACGCCATCGACCAGGACTGCGACGGCGTCGACGCGATCACGTGCTCCGCCGACGCCGACGGCGACGGCTTCGGGCACCCCACGGACACCCTCGTCGCCCTGGACGGCGCCTGCGACGACGCCGGCGAGTCCGCCGTCAACACGGACTGCGACGACACCCTCGACTCCGTCTTTCCCGGCGCGACCGAGCAGTGCGACCTGACGGACCAGGACTGCGACGGCGTGGACGACAACGGCTTCGACGTGGACGCGGACGGGTTCGTCGACGACGTCTGCGTCGGCTACGACGCCGAGCAGCTCGACTGCGACGACTCCGACCCGGACATCCATTGGGGCGCGGCTGAATTCTGCGACGCAATCGACTCCGACTGCGACGGCTCCCTGGCCGACGAGTTTGCGGACATGGACGGAGACGACGACCCCAACTGCACCGACCTCGACGTCGACGGCGACGGCGACCCGGGCGGCAACGACTGCGACGACGAGGACCCCGCGCGCTTCACCGGCGCCGTCGAGCTCTGCGACCTGGTCGACTCGGACTGCGACGGCAGCCTGCTCGACGGCCAGCCCGACCTGGACTCCGACGACGTGCCGGACTGCGCGGACGACGACGCGGACGGCGACGGCTCCCTGGCGGCCGACGACTGCGACGACCTCGACCCCTCCCGCTTCCCCGGCGCCCAGGAGTTCTGCGACGGCGTGGACACGGACTGCGACGGCGACCTGGTCGACGGCTTCGCGGACCTGGACGGGGACGGCGAGCCGGACTGCACCGACCTGGACGACGACGCCGACGGGAGCCCCGACTCCCTGGACTGCGAGCCCCAGGACCCGGCCGTCTTCCCCGGCGCCTCCGAGGCCTGCAACGGCGTGGACGACGACTGCTCGGGCGCGCCAGGGGCCGACGAGGACGACGACGACGACGACGGCTTCCGGGTCTGCGAGGGGGACTGCGACGACGCCGACGCGGGCCGCCACCCGGACGCCGACGAGCTGTGCAACGGCATCGACGACGACTGCGCGGGAGGCGCGGACGACGGGCTGACCTTCGAGGACTGGTACCAGGACGGCGACGCCGACGGCTACGGCGGCAGCGCGCACCCCTCCAACCCCCTGTGCCACGCGCCGGCGGGCTACGTCACCGCCGACGGCGACTGCGACGACACCGACAGCGCCCGGCACCCCGAAGCCGAGGAGGTCTGCAACGACCGGGACGACGACTGCGACGGGATGGCGGACGAGGGGCTGGAGGTGCCCCGCTGGTACCTGGACGCCGACGGCGACGGTTGGGGCGACGCGCCGCACCCGGACAACCCGCTGTGCGACGGGGGCCCCGACTACGTCCAGCGCGCTGGCGACTGCGACGACGACCAGCCGGGCGTGAACCCCGACCAGACGGAGTTCGAGGGCAACGGGATCGACGAGGACTGCGACGGCTCCGCCCAGGGGGCGGCGAGCACCGAAGACGCCGAGCCGCGTGAGGCCCCGGGGATCGCGTGCAGCGCCGCGGGGGGCGCCCCGTCGCTGTGGGCGCTGGTGGTATGGGGGTTGGTCCGTCGGCGGCGGTCGGGCGCGGGCGGCGCCCCGGGCGCCCGCGTCCATCGCGGAGGCGCCTCGTAGGTCCTCGGCCTGCGCCACGACGCAGCGCTCGCGGTCCCAGGTGCCGCACCCGGCCAGGCCTGCGCGTGGAGCCCGCGGGAGGAGTCACAGCTCGGGAGTGAATCAAGGGCCCGCCCCCGCCGCTGATGCATGAGGCGGGCTAGCCTGACCCCATGCGCAGCTTCCCCCTCGCGCCCATGAGCGCGCTCTTCCTGTGGCTGACGGTGGGCTTGATGCCCCTGCCCTTCGTCTTCCTGCTCGCCCCGGGCGGCCCCACGGAGCCGATCCTGCGCGGCACGGGGCTGTTTGTGGCCCTGATCTACGCCTCCGTCTGGTTCTGGTGGCGACCGAGCCGCTTCGAGATCGACGCCGACGCGCTGACGGCGGTCTTTCCCATGCGGCGTCGACGCACCCCCAGGGCGGAGATCCTGCGGGCCGAAGTGCTGGACATGGCCGCGTTCCGAGCCCGCTGGCCCCGCGCCATGCGGGTGGGCGCCGGGGGCCTGTGGGGAGGCTTCGGCTGGCTGCGCTCGTCCCGAGGCTGGGTGGAGTTCTACATCTCCCGAATGGACCGCCTGGTGCTGATCGAGCGGCGCGACCGGATCCCCCTGCTGATCAGCCCGGCGGACCCGGAGGCCTTCGTCCAGGCCCTGATCGGCTGAGCCCCGGGCAATCGCCCTACAGCAGGTCCCCCGAGTCGCCCCCGCCGCCGCGGGGGAGCCGGTTCAACAGCCGCACCAGGGGCGACTTCTTGCGGCGCTCGCGCTCGGTGGTCACCTTGCCCATGCGGCGGGCGTCGAACACCAGGCCGTGGCGGGCGAAGACGCGCGTGAGCAGCTCCTCGTCCCGGGCCAGGCGGCTGCGCGTCATGTCGTAGGCGTGCTGGGCCAGGCTGGCGCGCACCGAGTAGCGCATGGGGTGGTAGCTGAACATGGTCCAGTCGTGGGCCTCGGGCTCGATGAGCACGATGTCCACCTCCGGGAAGCGCTCGCGCATCGCCTTGAGGCCGTACAGGACCTGGCTGCGGACCAGCATGCGGAATACCTGGTCGGCGACGGCGGGCAGCCCCCGGTCGCTCAGGTAGCGGAAGCCGCGGTTGAGGGAGTCGTCCGAGCGGGGATCGTTGACCACCGGCACCAGCGGGTTGATCGCGATGATCAGGTGGGCGCCGGCCTCGATGGCCACGTCCACGGGCAGGTTGCGCTCCACGCCCCCGTCGATGAAGTCCTGGTCGGCGATGCGCACGGGGTGGAACATCAGGGGCACCGCGGCCGAGGCACGCACGGCCTGGGGGATGGAGATGTCGCGCGATCCCGGGGTGCCGAACACCGCCCGGTGGCCCGTGTCCACGTTGACGGCGGTGATCAGCAGCTGCTTGTCCAGCTCGGCGAAGGACAGCGGCTTGCCCAGCTGCTTGAGGATGTCCTCCACGAAGGCCGCCAGGGGCGCGTTGGTGAAGATGCCCGACGGCAGCGCGCCCATGCCCTCGAAGAGCGCGTCGGCCAGGCCGGTCTGGTCGCCGGGCAGCAGGCTGGTGGCGAAGCCCTTCGCCATGACCAGGGGCAGCTTGGCGGCCGAGCGCATCCAGGCTCCCCGGTCGATGCCGTAGACGCTGGTGCGCTTGAGGGCCGGCAGCCGACGCCGGTTGCGCGCGCCCCGCACGATCACCTGCTCCATCTCCCGGGGGGTGAGTCCGGCGGCGAGCAGCGTGGCGATCAGCGCGCCGGCCGACGCCCCGGCGTAGGTGTCCGCGGTGTTGACGATCCCTCCGCCGAGGGCCTCGTCCAGGGCCCGCAGGGCGCCGACCTCGAACACACCGCCGGTGATGCCACCGCCGCCGCAGACGATCGCGATCCGGCTGTCGCTGCGCAGGGGGGCACCCTTGACGACCATCAGGACTCCTGGGGGGCGGGGCTACTCGTCGTCTTCCCGATCGGCCGACTCGCCGGTGGGGCGCAAGCGGCCGCTGTCGAAGAGCCGCCGCATGGGGCCCATGTACCGCTCGCGCACGGCCTCGTCCAGGCTCAGCCGGACCTCGCGTCCGCCGGCCTCGTCGGCCACCAGCACGCCGTTCTTCAGGAAGTGCCGTACGGCGTTGGCCAGGTTGACCTTGTGCGCGGCCTCGGCGTGGGACACGTCCTCGGTCAGCCACATGCGCCGGCCGACCTCCATGCTGGCGTTGACCAGGTCCCGCTCCGTCATCGGCTTCTCACGCAAGACCTGGCTGCCCACCAGCACGATCCAGTAGGCCTCGAAGAAGTTGCGCACGGTGCCCATCAGGAACGACGCCTTGCCCCAGTCCAGCAGCCGCACCTGCACGTCCATGCCCATGGTGACGGCCTCCTCGAAGGGGACCTCCCCGCCGGTGACGTCCGGGTCCTCGCCCCAGACCATGCGGGCCACGTCGTCGTCGTCGCCCCCCAGGACCTCAAGCAGGCCGTGGCGCTGGAGCAGGTCACCGGCCGCCGCCAGCTGCACGTCGGAGCCCAGGTCGGGGTGGAAGATGAACTCCTGCTGGAAGAGATCCAGCAGATCGGCGAAGCGCCGCTTCACCCGCCCCAGGGGCTCGACCTCCCGGCCGGCCAGCACCAGCGAGGTGATGGCGAAGGCGGCGGGCACGAAGTGGTAGAGGATCGTGTTCTTGTTGTACTCCATGCCCATGCGGGCGGCGGGGTCCTGGGAGATGGCGATGATGTCGAGCCCGCCCTCCTCGTCCGTGGTGTGCCCCCAGGCGGCGTTGGACAGGATCTCCACCTGCTTGTTGGCGGCGAAGAGCTCCAGGGCCTCGTTCAGGGCGTCGTCGGGGAAGCCGAAGGCGTCCGAGAAGTGGGCGGCGCGGCTCTCCAGCCACTGCCGGACGAAGCGGGCGCGCTGCAGGAACAGCTCCCGCGTCATGCCCCGCTGGTCGTGGCTGAGGAGCACCAGGGCCGCCACCGACGAGGGCGTGACCACCGTGGCGTCCTGGATCTCCGCGGTGACGTGGGTGGCCAGGCGCTTGAGCCAGTCCTTGCGCTGGTCCCGGTCGAGCTCCCGCCAGGGCTGGGGGAGCGTCTCCAGGGCCTCCTTGATGGACACGGGCTCGTTGGTCTTGACGTAGACGCGGCCGAAGCGCTTGCTCAGCACCTTGCCCGCCTTGATCAGCTCCCCCGCGGACTCCTTCTTCTTCTCCCCGCCCACCAGCTCCTCGCTGTAGTCCTCCACCACCTTCTCGTAGGCGATGTACATGGGCACCAGGAGCACGTCGGGCACGGCGCGGTCGGCCACGGCGTCGACGTAGTAGGACAGCAGGCCGATCTTGGGCGGCAGCATCTTGCCGGTGCGCGATCGACCGCCCTCCAGGAAGAACTCCTGGGTGTAGCCCTCCACGATCAGCGCGCGGATGTAGCGATCCACCAGCACCGCGTAGAGCGGATCGCCCTGGAAGCTGCGGCGGATGAAGAAGGCCCCGGCCCGCCGGAAGATCGGGCCCATGGGAAAGAACGACAGGTTGTTGCCCGCGGCGATGTGCGGGGGCATCACGCCGTGCCAGAACATCAGCCAGGACACGAGCAGGTAGTCGAAGTGGCTGCGGTGGCTGGGGGTCAGGACGACGGTGCCTCGGCGGGCGGCGTCGCGGATCCGCTCGGCGTCCTGGGGCTCGAACTCCACGCCGGCGTAGATCCGCTTCGCGACCACGTCGATGGCGCTGCGCAGGAAGGTGATCATCCCCCAGCGGAAGTCGGCGCCCAGGCGGTCCAGGACCTTGCGCGCGCGCTTCTCGATCGTGTGGCGGGAGCGGCCCTCCCGGGCGGCCGTCGCCTCGATCTCCCGCTGCACCAACGGTTCGGCCAGGATGCGGTCGAAGAGCCAGCGGCGGGGGCGCACGTCGGGCCCCTTGACCACCTTGCGCTCGCGGTACAGGTAGCCCAGCAGCAGCCAGCGCAGCTTCTTGGCGATGCGGGCGACCGGCTGGCCCTCCTGCTGATCGATGAACTCCTTGAGGTTGACCGGATCGCCCACCCGCACGATGGCGTGCCGGGAGGATCGCAGGAAGAACAGCAGCTTGCGGATGCGACCGGGGCTGTCCGGGTCCCCGAGCAGCACGTCGAAGAGGCCGCGGTTGGTGCGATCGGGGCTGCGCTCCCAGACCAGGATCTGGGGGACCAGGAAGATCGGCTCCTCCCGGCGCATCTGCGCCTCCACCAACACCTCCACCGCGTCCCGCTGGCCGGGGTCCCTCACGAAGGGCCACTCGCGGCCGCGGCGCAGGAACACCAGCGCGTTGCCCCCCTGGGCGATCAGCCGCTCCAGGAAGCCGCCGTCGACGGGGTCGGGCAGGGGCTTGCCGTGCTCGCGTCGGTAGCTTCGACGCTTCCACCACGAGCGCAGGGTGGAGGACAGGGGCGCCAGGAGCGTGGTGCTCAGGCCGTTGGCGAAGCGGGCCAGGGGCAGGTCGTGCTTGACCGCGAAGTGGTTGAAGTAGAGGTAGTCGAGCAGCGAGCGCGTCCGCATGACGTAGACGATGGGGCCCTGCTGCTGGGCCTTGCGCAGGGGCTCCAGGTCGCAGTCGTCGCGGATGGGATCGAAGAAGAAGCGGCGGAAGAGGCGCAGGGGCCAGCCGAAGCGCGGCAGCATCCGGGACCCGTAGGGGTCCAGATCGTGGTCGTCCACCCAGCCCGGGAGCAGGGGCTCGGAAGCCGGGTCAGACGCCTCCCTGGGGGCCCGATCGATCGGACGCTCGCTCATGCCGCTCCTGGTTGCCCGTCGAGGCGGGGCGCATTGAACCACGAACCCGTCGGGCTCGAAACGCCCTGCGCCTGCAACGCGCGCAGAACCTCGGCCGCGCACTGCTCCCAGGTGCGGGGGGCGGGGGCGGGAGGCTCGAGGGGGCCAGCTCCGCGCCAGATCGGCAGGCCCGAGGCGGCGGCCTCCGCCTCCTTCAGAGGGGAGACGTAGGGCGGCGGGATCGGCTCCCCGAACGCGTCGGCGCAGGTTTGGGAGCCCGGGGGCGGCCAGGAGGAGGCGGGCACCCAGGCGCCCCACCAGCCAGCGCGGGCTCGGGCCAGGTCGTCGCCTTCGGCCCATCCCCTCCACACGAACGGCAGTCCGGCCTCCTCCAGGGCGCGCAGGAAGGGGACGCGGAGGGGCCCGTCGCCCCAGAGCTCCAGGCGATCCGGGGCCAGGGCGATGAGCGACGGCAACGCCTCCAGCAGCCCGTGCCAGGGCTTGAATGTGCCGGCGTAGCCCAGGGTCCTGGACGTGGAGCGGACACGCGGGGGGGCGGGGGGCGCGCCGTTGGGCAGCAGGAGGAGGCGGGCGCGATCGACGCCCCGGCGCACCGCGTACTCCATCAGGGGGGCCGAGACGACCACCACCAGGTCCGCGTCCCGCAGGGAGCGCGCCTCGGCCTGCAGCAGGGCGCGCCGGGGCGCCTCCCCCTCGTACCAGGCGGCCTCCCAGGCCAGGGGGGCGTTGAGCTCCACCACCCGCGCCGCCCCGGGCAGGCGGCCGATCCGACCGAACAACGCGGCGCGCTCGTACAACAGGTGCACCGGGCGCTGCCCATGCCAGCGCAGGGCCTGGCGGCGGGCGGCCCGGGCGTCGACGGCGGCGTCCCAGGGCCGGTGCTTGCGCAGGCTGCCGGGCAGGCGCCCCCGGGGGAACACAGCCACCTTGGCGGGGCGGGGCGCAGCGGGCCCGCGGTCGGCGGCGTCGGCCCGGGCCACCCAGCAGGACACCTCGGCCCAGGCGCCGAATCCCCCAGCGATCCCGCGCAGATGCACGCCCGCGCCGCCTGGTGCCAGGAGGGGGACCCGGCGGTCGGCGCAGGCCACGACCACGCGGAGGGGCAGGTCGGTTTGGGAGGGCGATGAGGGCACGAGGGTGCGGAGAATACCCCCCGTTCCGACGCCTTGTTCCTTGCCGAGGGGGCGCCTGCCGTGGTACTCGCGCCGGCGCACCGGGGACCCATGGATCGAACGCTCCTGACACGCCACAAGGGCGACTACCTGGCCGGCTCGTTCTTCCAGAGCGGGTCGGACGGTCGGATCGTGGACGTCGACCCGGCGACCGGCGTGCCCCTGGACACCCTGCCCTACCGCGCCGCGGCCGTGGACGAAGCGGTGGCCGACGCCCGGGAGGCCCACACGGCCTGGGGCGGCGCGCGGGTGGAGCAGCGCTGCGACATCCTGCGGCGGGTGCGGGACGTGCTGGAGGGCCGCCGGGGCTCCCTGGCCGCCATGCTCAGCCGGGAGATGGGCAAGACGCTGTGGGAGGCCAACCTGGAGTGCGTGGCCGCGGTGCGCGCCATCGATCTCCTGCTGGAGCAGGCCCCACCGGTCCTCCGGGAGACCCCTCACCCCACCGCCCCGGGCTCCGTGCGCCGCCGCCCCATGGGCGTGGTGGGCGCCGTCACGCCGGCCCCCTACCCCATCTACGGCCCCATCCAGCTCCTGGTGCCCGCCCTGCTGGCCGGCAACGCGGTGGTCTGGAACCCCGCGTCGTCGGTGCCCCTGACGTCGCAGCGCCTGGCGGAGGTCTTCGACGGCGGGCGCATCCCGGCGCGCATCCTGTCGATGGTGCAGGGTCCCCGGGACCCCGTCGGCCACAAGCTGGTGGCGCACCCGGACGTGGACCTGCTGCTGGCCAACGGCTCCCGCTCGTCCATGGAGGCGGTGCGGGCCGCCCGGGGCACGCGGGCCACGTGGACGCAGAACGGCGGCAAGGGCTGGGCGATCGTCTGCGCGGACGCGGACCTGGATCGCGCGGCGTATGAGGTGGTGACCGGCGCCTTCCTGAGCAGCGGGCAGCGCAGCAACGCCACGTCGCGGGTGCTGGTGGAGCGCAAGGTCGCCCGGGAGTTCCTGCGGCGGGTGGTGGCGCTCACCAACGGCTTGACCGTGGGCGCGCCCTCGGACGGGGACAGCTTCTGCGGGCCCCTGGGCGAGGGGCCGCAGCTCCAGGCCTTCGCCGCCACGCTCAAGGCCTGGGCCGACGCCGGCGTGCCCTTCCCGGTGGAGGGCGGAGCCGACCGCCTGGCCCGCAGCATGAAGCGGGCGGGTCAGTGCTACGCCGCGCCGGCGATCGCCCTGCTGGACGGGCCGCTGCCCCCCGATCTGACGCCCCCCGAGGAGGTGGAGGGCCCCCTGCTGCTCGCGCGGCTGGTGGACGACGCCGAGCAGGCCGCCCTGGCCTACAACGATCACCCCTACGGCCTGGCGGCGGCGGTGTTCACGGAGTCGGAGCTCCGCTTCGCGGGGCTGTCGCAGATCCTGGAGGCGGGCGTGGTCAACTGGAACCGCGGCACGATCGTGGCGTCGGCCCGCTACCCCAACGCGGCGCTGCGGGCCTCGGGGCACGGCGCGGAGGCCAACGGCGAGCTGATGCGCGTCTGCACCTGGTCGCAGTCCAGCCTGGGGGCGGCGGGGCGCTTCAACCCCGCGCACCGGGTGCCGGGCATGACCTGGCCGGAGGCGATGGGCGTGATCGATCCCAGCTCGGTCTCCACGCCGCCCTACCGCCCCGACGACGACACCACCGATCTGGTGCCGCCGGAGCTGCTGCCCACCAAGTCCTGATCGCCGGAGCTGCGGCCCTGCGATGGGGCCCCAGTCATGCGATCAGCGGTTCTCCTTGCGCCAGGCCTGGTCGTAGTCGTAGCAGGCGTCCCGCCCCAGGCCGCCGGCGGCCAGCGCGGGGGTGATCTCCGAGCGCAGGCGGACCTTGTCCTCCAGGAACTGGAAGCGGCTGCGCATGGGCCGCTCGCAGGTCCAGAAGGGCACCTCAGGGATCAGGTCGACGGTGCTGCGGCCCTCGACCGTGTGCACCCTCACCACGCCGCGTGAGTAGCCGGCGCGGCCGTTGGAGCCCGCCACGAAGCGCGACTCGAACAGGCGGTCGACGGGGTAGCGCAGGTCGGGCAGGGCGGGGTTGAAGGCGAAGTCCACGACGCTGGTCTCCCCGTGGCGGAGCTCCACGCCGATGAGCTCCAGGGCGTCGGGGTGGCCGGCCGGGCTGCGGTAGCGGAAGACGTGATCGGTGATGCGATCGGCGCCCACGAACCAGGTCTCGTCGCCGTGCACCTCGCGCACGAAGGGCAGCGGGTCGGCCACGTCGTCGATCGTCGCCAGGAGCCCGTCGCCGTCGGCTACGAAGTTGACGCCGCCGAACGAGAGCCCGCCCGCGGTCTGCTCCAGGCGCCAGACGAAGGGCAGGATGACGCCCACGTGGCGCAGGGTGACGCGCTTCTCGTCCAGGAAGACGGCGGCGCGGCCCCAGTTGAACTCCTTGAGGTCGAGCACGGCGAGGACGCGGCCGGCGCTGTGGTTCATGGCGTTGCCCACGCGCTTGGCCGGCGCCTCACCCTCCTTCGGCACCGTGACGTGGCCCTGCACCAGCTTGCCGTCGGGCAGGTAGAAGGCCAGGTCGTACTCCAGGTTGCGGGCGCCCTCCAGCCGCACGACGCGGAGCTTGCCGTCGTGCACGGGGGCGGGGAAGGTCTCCGCCAGACGCAGGGCCCGCTCGTCGCCGACGATGACGTGCTGCACCCCGCTCCGCTCGGCCACCAGCCCGAAGAACACCTCCTCCCCGGCGCGGTCGATGGCGCGGGTGATCTCCACCATGGCCCAGGTCTCGTCGTGGGCGAACTCGAAGAGGACCTCCTCGGTGAAGTCCAGGCCCCACAGCCGGAAGGGCAGCACGGGGACGTCGGTGCTGCGCTCCGAGGCGTAGGTGGCGCCGGAGTCCGCGGGCGCGCCCAACCAGGAGGCGGGCGGATCGGCCACGGGGTCCGTGGGGACCAGGTGGGGGTAGCAACCGGTGAGGAGCAGGGCGAACAGCAGCGGGCGCATGGGGCCTCCGGGCCGGAGTGTACTGGAGGGAGAACCCCCGAGGGCGGCGGTCCGGGGCGGGCAGATCGGGGCCCCTCGTGGCGGTGTGCGGCGGCTGGGGC
>CALCXL010000878.1 GCA_937907595.1 uncultured Pseudomonadota bacterium | reverse complement strand
CCTTCGACGCGTCGGTCGGGCGGGCCAACAAGCAGGACCACAGCGTGGAGCTGGTGCACGGCCAGCCGCTGCTCTTCGGCGCGGACAACAGCATGGGCATCCGCCTGCGCGGCTACGAGCTCGAGGTGGTCCAGACGGCCGACGTCGACGCCTCCGAGCTGCTGATCCACGACGCCCACACGCCCAACCCGGGCCTGGCCCAGCTCCTGGCCAACATGGCGCTGCCGGACATGCCCGTGGGCACCGGCGTCTTCCGCCAGGTGGACCGGCCGACCTACGAGTCCGCCATGGACGATCAGGTCACCCGCGCGCAGGCGAAGCACGGCGGGGGCAAGCCCTCGCTGCAGAGCCTCTTCGAGCAGGGCGACACCTGGACGGTCGCGTAGCGCGCCCAGAGTCGGTATAGAGGGCCGCGCGCGGCGGGTGCTGATCGCCCGCCTGGGAGGCGCCCGATCATGGCCGACTTCAGCGTCCGGATCCCCGCCCTGGCCCGCGCCCTCGCCGGCGCGCGTTCGGTCGTGCGCCGCGCGGACCGGGGGCTCTTCGGCCTGGAGGTGCTCAACTCCACCGCCGATCACGATCGCGGGCCGCAGCACTGGGAGCGCATGCGGGGCGACTGCCGCGCCGCGTTCGTCCTGTCGACGGGACGCACCGGCACCAAGACGCTGGCCGCCTTGTTCGATCAGTCCCCGCACATCGCCCCCCACCACGAGCCGGAGCCGCGGCTGATCGCGCTGTCCTACCTGGCGTGGACCGGGGTGGAGGACGAGCGCTTCTGGCGGGAGGCGGTGCAGGTGGCCCGGGACCCCCTGCTCTTCGAGGCCCTCAAGAGCGGCAAGCTCTATTTCGAAGCCAGCAACCGCATGACCTTCCTGGCGCCGGCCCTGAAGGCGGCCTACCCGCGCAGCCGCTTCCTGCTGGTCAGCCGGCGGGCCGGGGGCTTCATCAAGTCGGCCATGAAGCGTGGCTACTACCAGGGCCACCCCTGGGACCACGCCCGGCCCCGGCCCGCGCAGGGGTGGGGCGATCAGACGCCGGAGCAGAAGTGCGCCTGGCTGTGGGCAGAGACCCACCGCTTCGCGCTGGACTTCGCGGAGGCCGCGGGCGACCGCGCGATGATCCTGCACGCGGAGGACCTCTTCGCCGGGGACCTGGGCCGCGTGGTCGACGTCTTCGCCTTCGTGGGCGTGGACCCGCCGCCGACGCCCCGGCTGCAGGCCGTCCTGGACTCGCCCCGCAACGCGCAGGTCGGCACCTTCCCCTGGGGCCAGGAGGCGCGGGTCGACGAGGCCCTGCTGGCCCCCCTGGCGGACCTGGAGCGACGGTTGGGGTACGGCGCGTGAGGGGCGCGCGGCGCTCTAGGGACGCCGCGGAGGGTCTTCGGCTGCTGCGGGAGGGCGGCCTGTACGTGCTCGCGCTCTTCTTGCTGCGGGCCGGCAACTTCCTGCTGATCCCCCTGTACCTCAAGCTCCTGGCGCCCGACGAGTACGGGGCCTTTGGCGTGGTGCGCCACCTGATCAACCTGCTGGTGCCGCTGGTGGTGCTGGTCTACGTGCTGTTCAGCGGCTTTTCGCCGCACAT
>CALCXL010000877.1 GCA_937907595.1 uncultured Pseudomonadota bacterium | reverse complement strand
TCCCCTGGTTCCCCGAGGGCGGCGAGGCCGCGAACGAGCCCATGAGCGGTGGCGGCGGTGGGGTCACGCCCCTCGACGCGGCGGGCGGAAGGCGCGGACGCAGCCCCAGAACGACACAGGCAGAACCCAGCGAGTGCCGAGTTCTGCCTATGATCGTAATTGGCTCCCCTGCCCGGACAGGACTTCATCGACCCGGCGCGGGTGCTGACGGGCGGCCTGGCGGTCATCTCGGTGGAGCCGGTGCCGGACACCAGCCCCGCGCCCTTCGCCATCAAGCCCCTGGTGGACATGGACATCGAGGACCTGTCGGGCCACGCCCTGCAGGCCATGGGCAACAACGCGGCCTCGGCCCCCATCGGCATGGCGACCGTCGCCCCCATGACGGCCATGTAGGACCGTCACCGTCCTGCGGCGGCCTCCTTGTCCTTCGCAGCCCGGGTGGCCGGGGGCGATGACTCCCCGCCCGGCGGGGGGAAGTGCGAGGCCGGCAGCTCCAGGCGGACGGCGGCGACCACGGCTTCGGCCAACGACGTGCCGGGGGCTCCGACGGGCTCCCGGTACACCGCGTGAAGGGTCGCAGAGGGCACCAGGTCCAGGGGAAGACGATGCAGCGAGTGATGGAGCGGAGAGCTGAGCACCACCGGGGTCGGCAGCACGGACAGCAGCCGCCCCGACGCGCAGAAGCGGGCGGCCACCTCCACCTGCATGATGCGCACGGCGACGTCGCGCTCCAGGTGGGCGGGCCAGCCGTCCGCGGGCAGGCCGAAGCCGGCCGCCGGGGGCGCCACGAAGGGGTGGCGCAGCAGCTCCTCCAGGTCCAGCTCCTCCCGCTCCCACAGGGGGTGCCCGGGCCCGCAGTACACGCCGTAAGCGCAGGTGCCCAGGGCCTCCACCCGGAGCTCGCCGTGGCCCTCGGGGTGCTGCACCAGGGCGACGTCGAGCTCCCCGCGCAGCAGCGCCCCGTTGACCCGGGCGTCGAACAGGTGGGTCAGGGTCGGCCGCAGCCCCGGGTGGTCCCGCCGCAGCCGCAGCAGGGTGGCGATGGCCAGCGGCGTGAACTGACCGGTCGACGACAGCACCAGGGGACCGCTGCGACCGCCCTCCTGCAGGGCCTCGAGGGCGTCGTCCACCTGCCGCATGGCCGTGCGCACCACGCCCAGGAAGGCCTGGCCGGCCGGGTTGAGCTCGATGCGGCGCCCCCGCCGGTCGAACAGCGGGGTGCCAACGCTCTCCTCCAGGAGCTTGATCGACCGGGACAACGCCGGCGCGGTCAGGCCCAGTCGGTGGGACGCCGTGGGCAGGTGCTCGGTCTCGGCCACGACCCGGAAGACGGGCAGGCGGTTCCAGAAGTCCAAGAGGCGATGGATGCGAGGCACGCGCCCTCCTGGGGACCATCATGTACCAAGACGCAACGATTGACCGTCGAACGTTGTTCGATCTCCACCGACGCCCGCTGCCCCGACGCCCTACCCTGGACCGCCCGGAGACAACGATGAGACACCTGCTGATCGCCGCCGTCGCCCTCACCTCCGCCTGCGCGCCCGTGCGGGACGAGGTGACGGACTCCCAGCCCTTCCCCAACGACTACACGTCGGCCCTCTTCGCCGTCGAGACGCCCCAGTTCGGCACGCAGTGGGAGATGGGCAAGCTGCTCCTGGCCGACGCGGAGCTGGACTGCGACGACCTGGACGAGCGCGGCGAGCTGGCGCCCTGGACGCTGGAGGATGGCACCCCCTACGCCCAGGTCTTCATCCGCCACGGCGTGGCCCTGGACGGCTGGCTGCGCGACTACCCGGCCTACGAGCTGTGGCTGCGCGAGAACCCCTACCAGGAGGGCAGCGACGACGTGACCTTCTTCTGGGGGCAGATGGGCCAGGGCGGCGAGGGCGGCGAGCTGCCGCCCGAGGACGACCGCGGGGTCAACCGGCTGCTCGGCCAGGGCACGTCGTCCCTGGACGACCTGGTGTCCGTGGGCTTGTCCACCGACGGCCAGCTGGCGGGGGCCATCGAGTACGGGCTCGACGGCGACGCGCTGTCCTTCGCGGCCACCAAGTGCCCGTCGGTGCCGTCGACCTGGTTCTGAGCGGGGGGTCGCCGACCGCGGTGGGGGCGTCGACGTCGGCGGGGAGCCGGGGCCTCAGCGGCCCTTCTTGCCCTCGGCCGCGTCCTTCTCTTCGGCTTCCTTGAGCAGCCGGACTTCCTCCTCCGCCTTGAGGCGGGAGTACTCGGCGGGCAGCAGGGCGCGGGCGCCCAGGATGTCCACCTCTGCGCGGGTCTCGTCGG
>CALCXL010000876.1 GCA_937907595.1 uncultured Pseudomonadota bacterium | reverse complement strand
GCCGAGCCCTGGTTCCCCTGCGTCGCCGGCGACTGGATCAGCCTGCCCGACGACCAGTTCGGCCAGGTGGACAGCGTCTCGCCGGACTTCGTGGAGGTGGTGATCGACCACTCGGTGCGGGCGTTCCCCACCGCCGACTTCCTGTCGATGGCCCCCGCCAACCTGAGCGGCGGGTTCCGGCACGTGGTGCGCGTGACCTTCGACTACATGCACCAGCCGGAGATCACGACCTCCATCCCGCACCGCCTTCGCGATGCCCTGGACGAGGGCCTGGAGGTCAAGGGCGGCGACGGGCTGGTCTCCCTGGTGGTCGAGTACGAGGCCGCCCAGGCCAACTCCCTGGACGTGCGCATCGACGCGCAATACACCGGCGACCGCGCGCCCGACTGGCGGGTCCTGCGCCGGGTGATCGAGGGGCTGGTGGTGGACGCCTGCAACACCCACGGCTGGGAGATCGCCCTGCCGCAGCTGGTGGTGCACCGCCCGCCGGGGGCCGCTTCCTCCGACTGAGGTCGTCGCCCCTACCAGCCCCGCTTCGTCAGGCTCCGCTGACGCGCATCGACGCTCCAGGCAAGCGCCCTGCAGGCCCCGCCCCGCAGCCGACGGGCCGATGATCCTGCGGCGCAGGTGGCCTGCAGATCGGCCTCGCACTGGCGCAGCAACTCGGTCATGTGCTCGTCGTCGACCCGCCGGGGGCCCAGGGTCTGCCCTCGATCCGCCATCGCCTCCCCGAAGCCCCGCAGCCCCTCCACCGTGCCCGCCGCCGCCACGGGGCTGCGCAGGCCGTGCATCGCCGCCGAGGCCATCGCCGCCGGGAGCCCCGCCCGGAGCAGGTTCCGGGGCATCGACCGCCCCAGCAGGCGCCAGCGGTTCCGCGCAGCCAGCCGGAGGGAGTCGTCCCCGTAGGACGCCGAGCCGCGGTGCTGAACGACCGCCGAGGGCAAGTACTGGCAGGGAAAGCCCATCAGCTGCGCGCGCAAGCTCAGGTCGACGTCCTCCAGGTAGGCGCCCATGCCCAGGTCGAAGGAGCCGCAGTCGCGCAGCAGGTCCTGGCGGTAGGCGGCCGCGGTGGCGGGGGCGCCAAAGACGGGGCGTTCGACGTCCCAGGGAGACCCGTCGGGGGCGCCGGCACCGAGGGCGAAGGCCTCCCCCCAGCGGGTCAGCCCGTGGCCGGCCGAGTCCAGGGTCGACGGGTCCTCTGATCGCAGGACGCGGCTGGCGAAGGACCCGGCGTTGGGGTGGCGGCGGGCACCGTCGCGCAGGGCCTCCAGCCACCCCGGATCGGGCACGGCGTCGTCGTTGAGCAAGGCGACCAGGTCCCCCTTCGCCGCCCGCAGCCCCGCCGAGGCCGCTGCCGCAAAGCCCTCGCGCTCCCGCCGACGCACCACGCGCGCAGCGCCCAGACGCTGGCGGACCAGGGCCTCCACGGCGGGGGCGGGGCCGTCGATCACCACGATCGCCTGGACGGGCACCGTCTGCGCCGCCAACGCGTCCAGACACGCCGGCAGCCAGGCCACCGAGCCGGACCAGGTGGGCACGACGACCTGCAGGCTCAAGACGGCAACCCCAGGGAGCGGCCCAGGGGCGGGACGCGGAGGGCGGCTTCGATCAGGGCGCGCTCGGGGCGGCTGAGGGAGCGCAGGCGGTCGGCGGTGCGGCGGTTCTCCTCCAGGTTGTCGCAGCCCAACTCGCAGCCGCAGGGGGCCTCGGGGCTGTTGCCGATCTGCTGGAAGTAGGGCGCGTCCTTGCGCGGGGAGCGGGCGGCGCGGCGGAAGGCGGCCTGCTTCTCGCCCTGCCAGATGTCGGCGAAGGAGCGGTCGTGGATGCTGCCCGAGGGCACGCGGTGGGCCTTGAGGCAGGGGATGACGCGGCCGTCGGCCAGGACGCGGGCGTAGGTCCAGCCGGCGAAGCAGGGGAGGCTGTGCACCAGGGCGGCGTCGGCGGGGCGCCCGGCGGCGATGGCCTGCAGGCGGGACCGGATCGCGTCCAGGCCCAGCAGCCGGGGGCGTCGCCAGGCCGCGCGCTCGGCCCAGGGGAGGAGGGCCGCCAGGACGGCGGTGGCCTGGTCGGGGCGAAGGGCCAGGGGATCGGTGGCGCCGGGCACGACGTCGGCCACGGCGAGCTCCACGGCGTCGCAGCCCAGGTCGTCGGCCAGCGACAGCATGGCGGGGGCGTCGTCGGCGTTGGCTGCGGTGAGCACGTGATACAGCTTGGTGACCGGGCGATCGGCCTTGCGTCGGTTGAGCTCGGCCAGCGTCCTGGTGATGGTGTCGAAGGTGTCCGGGTCCGTGCCCGGGTGGGTGGCGGCGTAGGCGGCGCGGGTGCCGGCCCACAGGCTGACGGTGACGTGGTGCACGCCCAGGTCCAGGACGCGGGCGACGTCGTCCACCAGGGAGAAGTTGGTGTGCAGCGATGCCGTGAGGCCGCGGTGCAGGGCGCCTTCGATGGCGTCCCAGGCGCGGGGGTGGGCCAGGGGCTCTCCGCCACCGGCGAAGTAGATCTCCTGGGTGCCCATCGCCTTGAGCTCGTCGAACAGCGCCAGCACCGTCGGCAGCGACAGCGTGGCCAGCTTCTCCAGGCGGCGGCGGTTGGACTCCCGCAGGGCCGGCGCGTGCAGCCAGCAGACCGAGCAGCTCTGGTTGCAGGCGTCCGTCAGGTCCACCTGCACGGTCGTGGGGCCCGTGAAGGCGCGCTCGCCGTCCAGGTAGCCGGCCAGCTGCAGGGCGGAGGGGGGCAGCTTCACGGTCGGGGCCCGGGGGCGTTCACGGGTTGCGCCGGCCCAGCAGCGTCTCCAGCAGGATGCGCGCGTCCAGCATGGGGCTCCAGCGCAGGACGTAGAGCAGGTCGCTGCGGATCATCTGGTCCAGGCGCCAGCGCCGCAGGCGGTCCAGCTGCCACATGCCCGTGATGCCGGGGACCAGGGCGAAGCGCGCCTGCTCGTGGGGGGCCAGGCGGGCGGCCAGATCGGGGGACACCGGCCGCGGGCCCACCAGCCGCATGTCGCCGGCCACGACGTTGAGCAGTTGGGGCAGCTCGTCCAGGTGCCATCGACGGAGCAGGGCGCCGACGGGCCCGCCGCCGACGTCGCCTTCGCCCTGGGGCCCGCTGCGCAGGCGCCACATGCCGAAGGGCCGCAGGTCCGCGCCCACGCGATCGAGGCGCTGCAGCGGGCTGCGGTGGGACGCGATGCGGGCCAGGAGCAGCAGGAGGGGCGCCAGGGGCAGCAGCAGGAGGAGGCCCGCTGCCGCGACCAAACGCTCGACTGCGAGCACGCAGAGGTTGGCCAGGCGGGTCTCCGCGCCCGCGCCCAGGCGGATCAAGGGCAAGCCGCCGAGCAGGTCCGGGGCCTCGGACTGGGCCAGCTCGTCGTCGTCGGTGAGGATCCAGGCGCACTCCACGCCGCGCTGCCTCAGCTGGGCGACCCCGCCGGCCATGCGGGCCAGGGAGGAGGCCGAGGCGGCGATGAGCACGGCGTCGGCGCGCAGGTCCTGGGCGACGTCCAGCACCTGGGACCAGTCCGGCAGGCGCGGCGTGGGGCCGTCGACGGCGGCGGCGTCCAGGGGCACGAAGCCCAGGGCGATCAGCCCCTCGTCGGCGTTCTCCCGGATGGAGCGGGCGGCGGCGTCGGCGCGGTGGGGCTCGCCGGCCAGGATCACGTTGCCCCGGTGCCCGCCCCCGCGCAGCCAGCCCGAGCGCAGGGACCGCAGCAGGCGGTGGGCGACCTGCAGGCCCAGGGTGCCGACCGCGGCCGTGCCCAGCGCGGGCCCCGCAGCCAGGCCGGTCAGGAAGGCCGCGAGGGCGAGCAGGAGGAGCTGGGGCCCGGGGGAGGGCAACGGTCGACGTCCCAGTCGACGCCGAGGGGCCGGAGCGAGCAGGGCGCCTGCCCCGGCGATCCAGGGGGAGCCCGTGGCCACGCCGAGCGCGGCGGCCTGCAGGGCGGCCAGGCTCGCCGACTCCGCGCCCGATCGCCACCAGCGGCTGCCCCACAGCCCCGGGCTCCAGCGGCTGGCGTAGCGCAGGCCGGAGAGGGCGTGGTGCCAGAACAAGCGGTTCCAGGGCACCTGACGGCGGCTGCCCCCCCCGAAGCGGTGGCGCACCCGGGCGCGGGGCTCGAACACGACGCGCTGGCCGGTGGCGTGCAGGCGACGGCAGAGGTCCACGTCCTCGAAGTAGAGGAAGTAGCGCTCGTCGAAGGGCCCCGACGCGGAGACGGCGTCCCGTCGCAGCAGCATGGCGGCGCCGGTTACCCAGTCGACGTCCCCTTGTTCGGAGGCCGGGGGCAGGTGGCGGGCGGCGGCGCGGCGGCCGGCGGCGGTGCGGCCGAAGGGGGTGCGGCGGGCGAGGACGGCGGCCAGGTCGTAGAAGGCGCGCGGGCTCTCCTGGGTGCGGCCGTCGGGGAGCTCCAGGCGCGGCGCGCTCAGGGCGGCGTCGCCCAAGCGGGCGAGCAGCGGGGAGAGGCTGCCGGGCTCCAGGGTGGCGTCGGGGTTGAGGAAGAGCACGCGGTCGGCGGCGGCGGCGCGAAAGCCCTGGTTGGCGGCGGCGCCGTAGCCCCGGTTCTGCTCGTTGCGCAGGAGGCGGACCCCGGGCAGGTCGGCGGCGGCGCCGTCGCGGGAGGCGTTGTCGACGACGATCAGCTCGGCGTCGATGCCCGCGGCCTCCGCCTCGGCGCGGATCGACGCCAGGCAGGCCGCCAGGTCGGCTCCGCTGTCGAAGGCCACGACGACCGCGCTCAGATCGGGGGTGCTCACCGCTGCATTGTGGTCGGGGCGGGCCGCGACTGCCACCGATCCCGCTCGGCGGGCCCGGGCGAGTCCACCCTCACCGGTCGCCGCCGCCCCGCTCCAGGGCGTGGTAGGCCCCCGGCTCCAGGTCCGTCCAGCGGTCGATGGCGCCCTCGGGCCAGCGCACCAGCACCTCCTCCAAGGCCGCGTCCCCCAGGCCGAAGCGCAGCGACGGATCCCGCGAGCCGTGCACCGACGTGCTCCCCACCCCGACCTCGTGCACCTGCCGCCGCCCCGCCATCACCTCCACCCGCGCGCCCGCCGCCAGCCCCTCCAACTCCAGGCCGATCCAGCCGCGGTCGGGGCAGCGCCCCCGGTACAGCTCAAAGCCCGTGGGCCCGCGCAGGGCCAGATCCGTGCAGCCGTCGCGGTCGACGTCGATCAGGGCCAGGCCGCGCGTGTCCCGCGGGTCCTCGAAGCCGCTGTCTTCCACCTCCTCGAAGGACCCGCCGACGTTGCGCAGCAGGCGGTTGTCCGCGGGGTCGTGGGCGAACTCGTCGCCGAAGGCCAGGACGAGGTCGGGCCAGCCGTCGCGGTCGAAGTCCAGGAACTCCGGCGTCCAACTGGTCCCCCGCGAGGCGTCCGTCGAGTCGCCCAATCCGCCGTCCGTCGCCGTCGTCTCCACCGTCAGGCCGCCCAGGTTGCGCAGCAGCCGCTCCCCGTGGCGGTCCGACAGGTAGAGGTCGACGCGCTCGTCCCCGTCGTAGTCGGCCGTCGCCACCCCCATGCCGTCGACGGCCAGGCCGCAGGCGCAGATGGCGTCCGCGGGCAGGAAGCTGCCGCCGTCGTTGCGAAAGTACTGGTTGGGCACGTCGCGGCCGAAGTCGTTGACGACGTAGAGGTCGACGTCGCCGTCCTCGTCCAGGTCCGTCCACGCTGCCGCGAAGCCCGCCCCCGCCCGCCGCGCCTCGGGCAGGAGCGCCGAGACGTCCTCGAAGGCGAAGTCGCCCAGGTTGCGCAGCAGCAGGTCCGGCGGGTGGGGCACGCCGCCGCCGCTCTGGCCCTGGAACTCGTGGTTGACGACGTAGAGGTCCAGCCGCCCGTCGCCGTCCCAGTCCGCCGCCGCGATCGACGCGCCGGAGGCCTGCGGATCCCCGTCGACGGTGGTGGAAACCAGCTCGACGAAGCCGTCGCCGTCGTTGCGCCACAGCCGGTTGGGTCCCGTGCCGGCCAGCGCGATGTCCAGGTCCCCGTCGCCGTCCAGGTCGGCCAGGGTGGCGCCCCAGGCCCCGTGGCGGGTCGTGCGGGGGAGCCAGTCGGCGGACGCGTCGTCGAAGGAGCCGTCGCCCCGGTTCAGGAAGAGGCGGTGGCCGAACTCGCCGCCGGTACCGAGCAACGCGGGCAGGAAGAGGTCGGGCCAGCCGTCGCCGTTCACGTCGCCAGCGGAGACGCCCAGCCCCTCGGGGACGTCGACGCCGGCCCGGTCCGTCCAGCGCTCGAAGGGAGGGCCCTGGGGCTCGACGATCGGCGGCTGCTCCTCCTCCACCGAGGGGCAGGCCGCCAGCAGGAGCAGGGCGAGGAGGGGGCGCACGGGGGCATCGTAGCCGGTCTCGGGGAGCTCGCCTGTGGGCAGTCCCTGCGTCGACCTCAGCCCTTGAGCGCGGCCAGGGCGATGCCCGGCACCTTCAGCCAGGAGGGCGCGGCCTCGAAGGCGACCATGCGCTGGCCCAGGGCGATGTTGTTGCGGTGGTTGGTGAACCAGGCCGGCTTGGGGTTCATGACGAAGGGCGCGCGCACCACGGACTTCTGGGGGTGGTCGAGCAGCAGGCCGTTGTGCACCACGCCCTGACCGGACTCGATGTCGTCCAGGGGGTGCCCGGGGAACGCGCCCCAGGTGGCGTTGACCAGGCCGTAGTTGAGGCCCGACCAGCAGTTGATGGCGATGGCGCCGTAGCGCAGATCGGCCACGGCCTGCTCCACCGCGTCGCCCAGGGCCTTCTCCGTCTTGGGGTCCACCAGCAGGTTGATGCTGAGGGTGCCCCAGCAGCGGTCGTTGGCGTAGGGCACCGCGGCGGCCAGGAACTCCTGGGGGGTGGTGGCGTCCAGATCCACGAAGCTGAAGATGCCGGCCCAGGGCTCGTGGTTGAGGGCGTACTCGTCCGCGGCGTCGGTCACGCCCTCCAGCACGGTCCAGGGCAGGGCGCTGGGGTCGCCGACGTCGCCCAGGGTCGTGTGCTCGGGGTACTGCTCGGTGAAGCGCTGCCAGGTGGCCTGGGCGGTGGGGTAGTAGGCCTTGCGGGTGGGGGTGGCGGCCAGCTTGGCCTTGACGGCGGCCACGAAGCGGTCGCGCAGGGGCCAGCCCTTCGCCAGCGTGATCAGGCGGGCGCCGTTGCAGTTGAAGCCGCAGTTGTAGGCGAGCATGGAGGCCACCTGCTGGGCCTGGTAGTCGATCTGCTTGTCGGTCCAGGGGCCCGGCACCACCAGGACGGGGGAGACGCAGCCCAGCTCGCTGGTGATGGCCTTGTCCAGGCGGGGGGTGCCAGCGGCCTTGTTGGCGACGCCCTCGTCCCCCGGTCCCCAGAGGATCGCGTCGTGGGCGGCGGCCGATCCGGTGATGTGGATCGAGTCGACCTGGGCGTGGTCGGTCAGGTGCTTGCCCACGTCGATGCCGCCGTAGACCACCTCCAGGAAGCCGGCGTCGACCAGGGGGCGCAGCGCGTCCTCGATCACCGGGCCCAGCTGCTCGTTGACCGGGTTCATCTTGAGGATGCAGACCTCGTTGTCGACGACCAGCTTGTACAGCACGTCCATGGGCGGGATGGAGGACTGGTTGCCGGCGCCCAGCACCACGCTGACGCCGCCTTCGGTGGCACCCTCGCGGTAGATGCGTCCCTGGCTGGGGGGCTGGCCGGGCTCGATCCACAGGTCGCAGGTCACGCCGGCGAAGAGCGCGCCGTCCAGGGCGCTCTGGGGGAACACGCGGGCCACCCACTGGCCGTCGGGGCGCTGCCAGGTCTTGGGGAGCGGGGGCGCGCCGCCGGCCTCCAGGGCCTCGGCGAAGAGGCGCAGGTTGCGCATCGTCGGCAGGGTGCCGGCCAGGTACTCCTCGCCCTGCCCCGGGCTGCCCAGCGCGTAGCCCTTGACGCTGCAGGCCGTCGCCACCCACCGATCGCTGACGGCGGCCGTGGTGACCATGCAGCGACGCAGCAGGGCCGCGCGGGCGCTGGGGGTCATGCCGGCCCACACGCCCTGGTGCTCGTGCAGGCGGGCGAGCTTGCGATCGACCTCCTCCAGGGACGTGGCGGGGACGGGCGGCGGGGGGCTGGGGAACGTGCTCATGGGGGATCTCCGGAGGCCGCGGAGCGTAGCTGGGATTGAGGTCCGGAGGAGGTGGAGAGGTCGGCGATGTCGACCGGACCGCGCCTGCGACGCCCGCGCGCGCTCGGCAGGTATGATCCGGCCGCGGCTGCGGGGTCCCAGGTCCGGCGCTGCCCCGCCGCCTCCCTGAGCCCTGGAGCTGATCCCCATGTCCAGCATCCTGCACAAGCTGCCCTGGCTGGCCGCCGGTTTCGTCGCCGGGCTGGTCTCTGCCGGGGCCTTCGCCGGGGCCGATGACGCTCCGAAGGGCGACCGACAGACCGTCATGCCCCACTCCGTGCCCCTGGTCGACGTGGCGAAGGCGGTCGATCTGAGCCGGTCGGCCGACGTGTTCGTCGACGGCCTGGGTCCCCTGATGCGATCGCACCTGGAGCGGAACGGAGACTTCGATCGGCTCGACGTCGACCGCTTCTGCCCCGTCGACCGGGCCATGAACACCATGACCGTGCTCGAGCGGGAGCACAGCGCCTTTGCGATGCAGTGGACCCGCGATGCCCTGGTGGGCAAGAACGCTCTGGCGGCCCAGGGCCTGCCCATGCCGCTGCACACCTTCTGTCCCGACGAGCAGCCCGGCCTGCCGCCGAACCCCGGGGGGAGCACGGCTCAGTGATCCTCGGGCTCTGAGAGGTCCAGGGAGCGGCTGATCCAGCTGCCCGTCCAGCCCGCGGCCAGCTGCATCACCACCCCCAGGACCCCCAGGGCGGCGAGCGGCAGCCAGGGCGGGCCCGGCATCGATCGCCAGAGATCGGCGGCCAGGATCACGCCGTACCAGGTCACCGGGAAGAGTTGCGCGGCCACGCCGGTGTACCAGGGCAGGCGCCGGTGGGGGTGCACCAGGAGCCACGACAGGGCGGCGGAGGCTGCCTGCCCGCCCAGCCACGCGGCGAGCAACGCGGGGTCGATGGGTGGCACTCAGAGCGCCCGGTAGGGGCCCGCGTCGATGCCCGGCAGCCAGGACTCCAGCCGGTCGCAGGCCTCGTCTGTCCAGGCGGCGTCGCCCGGCGGCGGCCAGCCGAAGAACGTGCGGGCGGCGGGGCTGGCCGCGGTCAGGAAGGCGTGCGCGTTGGCGCGGTGCGGCGGTCGGAGCAGCGAGGGCGTGTCGCAGGCCGCGGCGCGATCGCCGTGCACCGCAGTGACCCCCAGGACGGCCCGTTGGCAGCGCCGATCTGCGAAGGGAATGGCGCTGTGCAGCATGCAGGACGACCAGAAGAGCACGTCGCCCGCCCGGGCCGTGGCGGTGGTGGTGGGGCCGATGCCCGGCACCTCGCGCAGGTCGCGCAGCTCCCGGGTGCCCTGCCAGAGCCCGTCCTGGATCCACCGCGAGAGGTCGCGGGCCAGCAGGCGGTGGGAGCCGGGCGCCAGCGCGGTGGGGGCCTGTTCGGGGCCGACGTCGGTGAGCACCACGCCCGCGATGACGTAGTGGTGGTCCTCGATCGGCTCGGCGGGGGGCAGCCAGCAGTTGGTGTCGTGGTCGGCGTGCCAGCCCTGCCAGGGCTCGCTCCCGTGGCGGGCGTCGGTGGGGGAGAAGCGCACGTAGACCCCGCCCTCGCAGAAGCGCGGGGGGCCGCCGACCAGGTCGCCCAAGGCCTGCAGCAGGGCATCGTCCACCCCCAGCGCGTCCAGGCTGGGATCGCCGAAGGGCAGGGGTGCGTGGCCGATGTCGCCGCCGTCCAGGAAGGGACTGCCCTCCAGGTCGCCCGCGTCGAAGGCCGCCAGCTGCTCCTCGAACGAGCGGCCGTACACCCGCCGATCGCAGGCCTTGCGTGCCCGCTCCACCAGATCCCGGGGGAAGAAGCCCTCGGCCCGCAGCCAGCCCGCTTCGGCGAAGGTCGCCACCTCCTCGGGGCGCAGGGCCCGGCCGACGGGGCCTTTGGGGGGCGTCGACTTCGGCACCCGCGCCTTCGAACTCGAGCCCTCCCACAGGGCCTCCAGCAGCCCCGGCGTCGCCTTCAGCCGCGCCGCCACCGCCTCCACCAGCGCCGTGCTCTGGGGGGTCAGGTCGCCGCGGTAGCCCAGCCTCGCGCCGTCGACGCGGCGGAACGCGCGGCCGTCGGGCTCGCGCGGGTCGATCCAGCAGACGAACGCGGCCTCCCCCAACTCGAAGTCCAGCTCGGTGCGTCCGCCGCGCTCGGTGACGCCGAGCAGGCGGGCGTCGTGGGGCCAGGGCGGGGCCAGGGCGTCGGCGGGGGAGGGCGGGGTCACAACCGCAGGATAGCGAGCCGGGCCGCCCGCGCACCGGGAGCTCCGGTCGGGGCGCGAGGGACCGTCGAAGTGCGCGCCCGGTGGGCCAGCAGGGTGGACCGGGCTGGCGGCGTCTATGATCCTGCCCGCTGTGCGCGTCTTCCTGGTCACCGATGCCCTGCCTGATCCGCCCCGCGGGGGGCTGGATCTGCACGTCGTCGAGCTGGCCGCCGCCCTGCGCGCCCGGGGGGTGACGGTGGAGCTGCACGCCCTGGCCGGCGCCTCCCCCGACGCCATCGGCCAGAGCGACGTGCCCGGCCGCGACTTCAGTCGCAGCATCGCCAACAACCCGCAGGTGGACGCCCTGCAGCGCCTGGTGCGGGACGTCGAGCCCGACGTCGTGCACTTCCACAACCTGCAGGGCCTGTCCCACCGCATGCCCACGGTCGCCCGCCGCGAGGGCGCGCGGGTGGTCTGGACGCACCACGACTTCTTCGCCCTCTGCCAGCGCGTGCACCTGCATCGCGGCGACGGTCGGGCCTGCGACGGACCCGGCGGCGGCGCCCACTGCGGGCCCTGCCACGGCGGGCTGCGCGGGCTGCTGGCCTCGCCGGTGTTCGGCCTCCGGCACCTGGGCTTCCTGGCCGCCCTGCGCGCCACCCACGCCCACATCGCGCCCAGCGCGTTCGTGCGGGACCACCTGGTCGCGGAGCCCATCGCCGCCCACCAGGTCCACGTCCTGCCCCTGGCGGTGCCCCCGCCGGGCCGCCTGGCCCATCCCCCCGCCGCCGGCCCGGCCCGCCTGCTCTTCGCCGGGGACCTCCGCCCCGCCAAGGGCGCCGACCTGGTGCTGCAGGCCCTGGCGCGCATGACCTCGCCCGCGTCGCTGGTCCTGGCCGGGGGACCGCCCGCGCCGCCCGCGCCCCGGGACGTCGACTTCGAGCAGCGGATCGAGGCCCTGTCCGCCGATGGGGACGTGACCCACACCGGCCGCTACGCCCCGGAGGACCTGCTGGGCCTGCTGGACGGCGCGGCGGCCCTCATCGTCGGCTCCCGCGTGCGCGAGACCTTCGGCCGCACCGCCAACCTGGCCCTGCAGGCCGGCGTGCCCGTCGTCGCCCCGAACGAGGGCGCCTTCCCCGAGCGCATCCGGGACGGCGTCAACGGCTTCCTCTACGCCCCCGGCGACCCCGCCTCCCTGGCGGTGGCGATGGATCGCGTCGTCGCCGACGGGCTGCTGATGCAGGCGGACGCGCCGGACTGGAGGGAGCCGTCGCTGCAGGACCACGTCGACGCCCTCCTGCCCCTCTACCAGGGAGCGCGGTGACCCCGGCCGACCTGCTGGTCGCGGTGCCCTGCAAGGACGAGGTGGGGCGGGTGGGCGACCTGGCGGCGGCCCTGGCCCGCCTGGATCCACGGCCGGGCGCCGTGCTGGCCCTGGACGACGGCAGCAACGACGGCACCGCGCAGGCCCTGCGGGAGGCCGGCATCCCCACCCTGCTGCATCGGGGCAACCGGGGCCTGGGCGCGGCCCGGAACACCCTGTGGCGCCGGGCCGAGCGGCTGGGGCTGCAGGCGATCGCGTACCTGGACGCGGACGTGGACCCGCCTGTCGATCACGTCGGCCGGGTGGCCGCGCTGCTGGAGGACGGTGTCTCGGGGGTGGGGGGGCGCAACGTCGACGCCGAGGAGGGCTGGGTGGATGCCTGGCGCGCCCGCTTCTGGCCCCAGGCGCTGGGGGAGGAGGCGACGGACGACGCGGCCATGCTGATCGGCGCCAACGCGGCCTACCGGCTGAGCGCCCTGGCCGACGTCGGCGGCTTCGACGAGCGGCACACCAGCCACGGCGAGGACGTGGAGCTGGGGCGGAGGCTGCGGGCCGCGGGGCACCGGCTGCGCTACGAGCCGTCCCTGATCGTGCGGCATCGGCGCGTCGATCGACCGCGCGACCTGGTGCGCTCCTGCTACCTGCACTGCCGCGAGGGCATGCGGGCGACGCTGCGCAACCCCGGGCCGGGGACCACGCCGACGGATCTGGTGCAGGGCATGGCCCAGAAGGCGATCTGGGCGCCCGGCGCGGCCCTGGTGAAGCGTCGGGACCCGCGGGAGGCCCTGCTGGGGGTCGCGGCCTGCAGCGCCGGGCTGGCCGGCTACGCGGTGGGCTGGATCCGGCCGTGAGCGCCACCCTCTCCATCGTCATCTTCACGCGCGACGACGCCGAGCACCTGCGCGCGTGCCTGGCCGCCCTGCAGGCCTCGCCGCCTTCGCAGCCCTTCGACGTGGTCGTCTTCGACAACGCCTCCCAGGACCACACCGCCGACGTCCTGGCCGACTTCGCCCCGCGGCTCCCGCTGCAGGTCATCGCGCGGGGCGGCGACACCTCCTTCTCCCAGGGCAACAACCAGGGGTGGCGGGCCACCGACGCCCCCTTCCTGCTCTTCCTCAACCCCGACACCGTGCCCAACGGCCCCGCCCTGGACGCCTGTTTGGAGCTGCTGCAGGCGCGCTCCGACGTGGGCGCCGTGAGCCCCCGGCTGGTCTACCCCGACGGCGAGCACCAGCCCACAGGGTGGAGCCTGCCGACCCTGGGCCAGCTCGCGGCGGAGGCGCTGCTGCGGCGTCCGCGGGAGGTGCCGCCGGATCCCTCGGGGGCGACGTCCGTGGGCTGGCTCATGGGCTGCTTCGTCATGGTGCCGCGGCCGCTCCTGGAGGAGCTGGACGGGTGGGACCGCGCCTTCTGGTTCCACGGCACCGACCTGGAGCTCTGCGCGCGGATCCGGGCCCGGGATCGCGCCGTGGTGCGGCTGGAGGCGCACAGCATCGTGCACGTGGGCCACCGGGGATGGGATCGGGAGCGCCGACGGGCCGTCCAGGGGGCCCAGAAGCTCTGGCTCCTGCGCGACCACGGCCACCTGGCGTCGGCGGCCTACGGCCTGCTGGCGACCCTCCGATCGGCGCTGCGGGCATGAGGGCGCTGCTGGTCGGCCGTCGAAACGCCCTGCGTCGCCCCGGCGGCGACAGCCTGCAGATCACGGAGTCGGCCGACGTCCTGCGCGCCGGGGGCTGGTCCGCCGTGGTGGAGAACGACCCCGCCCTGGTCCGGCCCCGCCCCGGCGACACGGTGATCCTGCACAACATCCAACGCTGCCCCGACTGGGGCGACCTGCCCGAGCGCGCCCGCGCGGCGGGGGCCCGCGTGGTCCTTGTGCCCCTCTTTCACCCCCTGGACCGCTACCACCGCGACGGCCGCCAGGGGCTCGACGGCCTGGCCGCCCGCTGGGTCCGGGACCCCTTGCGCTTCGCGTCGCTGCGCTGGACCAGCGGCGACCTGCTCGAGCGCGCCGCGGCCATCCTGTCCACCGTCGACCGCGTGCTGCTCTCCCACGCCCAGGAGGAGGAGGCCCTCTTCCTCGCCTTCGGGGCCCGGCCCCGCGCGACCTCGGTGGTGCCCCCGGCCGTTCCCGCGACCGTGCCGACGGCCGACATCGCCCCGCCCTTCCCCCGCTTCGTGCTCTGCGTCGGCCGCATCGAGCCCCTGAAGAACCCCCTGGGCGTGCTCCAGGCCGCCGAGGCCCTGGACCTGCCCGTGGTCTTCGCCGGCGCCCTGCCCGGCCTGCGCCACGCCGGCTACGCCCGCCGCTTCCTGGCCCGGCTGCACCCCGAGCGCGCCGTGCACCTGGGCCCCTTGCCCTCCCCCCAGGTTCGGGCGCTGATGCGTCAGGCCCAGGTGGGCGTGCTCGCCTCGTGGACGGAGGTGATGGGCCGGGTCAGCGTCGAAGCGGCGTTGGAGGGCGCCCAGGTGGTGGCGAGCGACGTGGGCTTCCTGCCCGATCTGCTGGCGGGGCCGGGGCTGACGTTCTACCCGGTCGGCGACGCGTCGGGCCTGCAGGCCGCCTTGGCGACCGCCTGGGAGCAGGGGCGACCCGACGGCCAGCTCGCCGAGTCCGCGCGCGCGCTCACCTGGCCGGTGGTGGGGCCGGCGCTGCTGGCGGCGCTGGCTTGAGCGGGGTGGGTGCGGCGGACGGGGTCGACGCCGGCCGCGACGTGGGGGCGCACGCGAGGACCCCGGGGCCGTGATCGAAGGACGTCGACGGGACACCTTCCTCCTCGCCGCCTGGACCGCGGGCCTGGGGGTCTGCGCGATCGGCGCCCGCCCCCTGGCCGAATCGTTGCGCGCCAACGGCGTGTTGACCGCCACGGTCTGGGCCCTGACGGCGGCGTCGTTGCTCCTCGTGGTGGGGTTGCTGCGCGGTCGATCGGGGCAGCCGTCGTCGATCCCGCTCCTCCCCCTCCTCGCCACCGCCGCGGCGATGGCGTGGCTGGCGACCCTGTGGACGCTGCCCGAAGAACGCGTGCACCTGGCCCAGTACCTGCCCCTGGGCCTGCTGGCGTGGCGGGCGCTGGACGGCCGCTGGGGCGCCGCCCTGGCCCTGTCGGTGGCGATCGGGCTGGGCGACGAGCTGCTGCAGGGGGCGCTGCCCGACCGCTCGTTCGACCCCCGGGACGTGCTCGCCAACGCCGTCGCCGCGAGCGCGGGCCTGCTCCTGGCGAAGGGAGGCAAGACGGCCTGGGGCGCGCCGGCCCTCCTGGCGGCGGCCCGCTTCGGCCTCGCGCTGATCCCCCCCCTCGCGCCCGCCGTCGACGCGCCCGCCGTCGATCCCTTCGCGTCGTCTCCCCCTGCCGCCCCCGACGGCGCCCCCTCACCGGTCGCCGCCTCCCCCGCCCCCCAGGCCCTCGCGGCGGCCCCCTACGCCGGCGCGTCGGTCCTGTTCCTCACCGTCGACGCCCTGCGCGCCGATCGCGTCCCGCCCTGGGGCCACGCCGCGGTGCCCACGCCGGCCCTGGATCGGCTCGCCGCGCAGTCCCTGGCCCTGGACGCCCGCGCCGAGGCCCTGTGGACCACGCCGGGCATGGTCTCCTTCTTCACGGGCTTGCACCCCGCCACGCACGGGGTCGCCGGCCGCGGGGTGGAGCTCGCGCCGTCGGTCACCACCCCCCTGGAGACGCTGGCGGCCGCGGGGTGGAGTGTGACGGGCTTCGCCGGACCGCAGACGGAGACCTACCGGAACCTGGGCTTCGCGCGGGAGATCGATCGACTGCGCCCACCGGAGGACGTCGCCGTGGAGGAGCTGGGCCGCGGCCGCAGCTTCGTGTGGCTGCACCTGCGGGAGGTGCACGCGCCCTACGACGCCTCCGTCGAGCGTTTGGACGCGTGGGGCCTGCCCCGGCCGCCCGCGTCCCCCGTCCTGGATCGGGCCCGCGGTCACTTCACGGTGCCGCGCCGCGACTTCCCCGGCGACCACGCGTGGCTGCAGCCCGCCCTGTCGGCCCTCTACGACGTCGAGGTGGCCGACGCCGACGCCGCCCTGGACCGGATCTTGGAGGCTCTGGACGCCCACGATCTGGCGCCGGTCGTGGTCCTGTCGGCCGATCACGGCGAGGAACTGCTGGAGCGCGGCGGCGTCGGCCACGCCTCCACCACCCTGGACTCCCAGCCCTGGCCCGAGCTGGTCGACATCCCGCTCCTCCTGCGCTTCCCCGACGCTCGCCGCGCCGGAGAGCGGGCCGAGGGGGTCGTGCACCAGAGCGACGTCCTGCCTTCGCTGCTCCCCCTGCTGGGCCTGCGCCCCGAGCCCGCCGCCGCCGGCGTGGCCCTGGACGGTCGCGACCTGAGCGCTCATTGGCTGGAGGGGACCCCCGTCCCACCCGTGCCCCTCCTGGTGCACAGCAGCCCCTGCGGCTGGCAGTGCCCGGAGGATCGCCGCACCGAGCGGGTCAGCGCGCTCTTCGACGGCCGCTGGCAACGCTGCCGCACGGGCTGCGCCGACCCCGCCGATCCCGCCGCCCCCGCCGATCCCCGCTGCGCCCCGGCCTGCCCCGCGCCGCTGCAGGATCGGCTGGACGCCGCCGCCGCCCGGAAGCGTCGCCTGGGCACGCCCGTCGCGAGCCCGCCGATCGGTGAGTAGGATCCCGCCCGTGCCCAACCTCCCCGTCGCCATCCCCCGCCCCCAGGCCCTGCTCCGCCTCGCGCGGCGCTTGCCCGGCGGGCCCCTGGGGCGCGCGGTCGCCGCCGTGGCCCAGGAGGCCGGCGCCGAGGTCCGCTGCGTCCTGCTGCCCGACGACCCCCACCTCTCCGCCGTGGTGGTCCACGAGCCCCTGCCCCCCGAGCGAACCGCGGCCTTGCTCGACGTCCTCAACCACCGCTTCGCCGGGCCCGGCGCGCCGGTGCTCTGCCTGAACCCCCGCGCCTGGCCCATCTGGTCCCGGGGCAGCCGCGGTCGCGACCTGTCCCGCAGCCCCGTCGCCTGGGGGGAGGACCCGCCGCTGCCCGGCCCCGAGGACGCCGAGGGAGCCCGCCGACGGTCCCTGCGCCTGGCCTCCACCGCGGCGCTGTCGGCCGTTCCCCGCGCGCTGGACGCCCGGGACGACGCGTCCCTGCGCGCCGCAACCACCGCCGTGCGCGACCGGCTGGAGCGCTGCGTCCCCCCCGTCGGCTTCCCCGCCATCGCCCCCGCCCATGCCCCCCGCGACCAGCGCCTGGCCGCCCACCTGGGGGTGCTGCACGCGGCCTTCGGCAGCCAGGTCGCCTCCGATCCCGGCCCCGCCTTCGACGGCCGCGCCGAGCAGCCGCCCCGCTCCCTGGCCCCCCTGCTGTCGGCGCTGTCCGGCCCCCTCGCGGACTTCGTGCCGGAGGTCGGCCCCACCCTGGACGCGCTGCTGCTGCTGCCCGGTCCGCTGGGGAGCCGCCTGGCCTGGCAGCTCTGCGCGGTGGTGCCCGACGACGCCCCGCTTCTGGACGCCGCCCGCCTGTCCCTGCGCCTGACCCAGCACCTGGCCTTGGGGGGACCCGGCCTGGCCGCGCTGTCCACGGGTCCCCTGGTCCTCACGCGCGCCACCTTGTGCGGCATGCTCCGCCTGCGCCTGTTCGAGCACCCCCTGCGTCGGCTGTCGATCCGCCTGGGCCACCACGTTCTGCTCGGTCGCGACGTGCTGGGCGAGGGCTGGGCCGGGGTGGAGCACGCCGGCGAGGATCTGTTCATCGACGCGGCGGCGCTGTTGGAGGCGACGGCGGCGTGCTGGGCCCCCGGCTCGCGCACGTCGACCGCGCAGGATCTGCTGCTCGGCGCGTGGCCCGCCCTGGCCTGGGTGGGGCGTGGCGGCGACATGTCGGCGTCGATGGCGACGATCCACGGCGATCTGGCGAAGAGCACCGACCCTGCGCGCTCCCGCGTGGCCGCCGCATCGGGCAAGCTGCGCTGGGGGGAGCCCGCGGCGGTCGATCGCGCGCGTCCCACCGAGTTCCTGCGGACCTGGGGACCGACCCTGGTGCGGATGCAGGACGTCTGCCTGGAGGCACTGCCGTGAGTCAGCCCACCCCGGAGAACCTGCACGTCCAACTGGTCGCCATGGACCACCAGACCGTCTTCGCGGTGGTGGTCTACGCCTACGAGCTGGTGCTTCAGAAGGGCGCCGACCGCAGCATCCTGCACCGCGGGGTCCTGGCCAACGCGTACCGGCCGGACCCGGACGAGATCAACCGACTGCGCGCCCTGCAGGCCGACGTGCGCCGCCGCGACGCGGAGGACGCCGCCGACGTGGTCGCCGCCCTGGAGGCCCGGATCCAGCACGAGTACGGCCGCGACCGCCGCCCGGGCGCCCTGGCGGAGATGGCGCTGGAGGACGTGATGGACGCCGGCGTGCGCTGGTCGGTGGAAGGCAAGCGCGGCCCCACCGTGCGGATCTCCCCCGAGCTGCTGGGCCTGCTGCGCACGCTGTTCCCCGACGCGCTGACGCCCTCGCGCTACCCCGACTTCCTGGAGGGCACCGAGGCCCCGGTGACGTCCCTGGGCCGGCCCGTCTTCGGCGAGGACCCCTCGGGCTTCGAGCACGCCTACCGCCCGCCGGACTCGGTGATCGAGGCCTACAAGCAGCTGAGCTTCGTCGACCGCCCCACGCTGGACGCAGCCATCACCGAGGTCGTGGGAGAGGGCCCGGAGGCGGAGGAGACGGCCACCTGGCTGGAGGCCGACTTCGAGACCCTCACCGCCCGCTACGAGGTCGCCGCGGCCCAGGGCGCGGGCATCCACTACCGCTACTCCTGAGAGCCTCTCCCGATGACCTACCCCCTGCTCGGCCGCTTCTGCTGGTTCGACCTGATGACCGACGACCTCGCCGCCGGCATCGCGTTCTACTGCGACGTCGTCGGCTACACGCCGCAGCGCTGGGCCGAAGCCGACTACACGATGTTCAGCGTCGGGGAGCAGGCCGTGGGCGGGGCCAACGCCCTGGACGACGAGGCGAAGGGCAACGGCGCCCGGCCCCAGTGGCTCGGCTACATCGGCCACCCCGACGTCGACGCCCTGGCGGCTCAGGTCCGGAGCTTGGGCGGCGTCGTGCGCGCCGAGCCCTACGACCTGCCCTCCGTCGGCCGCGCGGCGATCTTCCAGGACCCCCACGGCGCCGCCTTCGCCGGCTTCACGCCCACGGCCCCCGAGCGCATCGACGTCACCAGCCAGGGCCTGGGCCACATCGCCTGGCGTGAGCTGAGCGGCGACGATCTGGAGGAGTCCTGGGCCTTCTACACGGCGCTGTTCGGCTGGGTGTCGACGTCGCCGGACCTGGACACGGGCCCGGGCGGTGGCTACCGGCTCTACCGGGCGCCGGGCATGGAGACGGACCTGGGCGGCATGTCCCGCCGCATGCCCCCGCAGCGCCGCGCGGCCTGGACCTACTACCTGACGGTCGACGATCTGGAGGCGGCCCTGGAGCGCCTGGAGGCCGCGGGGGGGCGGCTGCTCCACGGGCCGATGGTCGTCCCGGGCGGCGACCGCGTGGCCCAATGCGCTGACCCCCAGGGCGCGGCCTTCGCCCTGCACTGCTACGCGATCTGAGAACCGCCGAACCCCTGATCGACCGGCCCTTCGGGCTGCTGGTCGCTGCCCACTTCCTGCAGGCGCTCGGCTTCTCGTCGATGCTCCTGCTGCCGCTGTACCTGGGGCACCTGGGGGCCAGCCGGGCGCAGATCGGATCGGTGATGGCCGCGGCGTCGGTGGGCGGGCTCTTGGGCCGCCCCCTGGTCGGGTGGGGCCTGGACGTGCTCGGCCGCAAGCCGGTGCTGGTGGCCGGCAGCCTGGTCCTCAGCCTTGGCATGGCCCTGGTGGCCCTGGTCACGTCGATGGGGCCGATGGTCTACGTCATGCGGGTCCTGGTGGGCCTGGGCGCGGGCACGCTCTTCGCCGCCTACTTCACCCTGGCCAGCGACCGCATCCCCGCCTCGCGCCGCACCGAGGGCCTGGCGCTCTTCGGCATCAGCGGCCTGCTGCCCCTGCTGGTCAACCCCTTCTCCGACCAGCTGGGCATCGAGCCCGCGCAGCTCCGCTGGTTCCTGCCCGCGGTCGGCGCCCTGGTCCTCACCTCGCTGCTCTTCCTGCCCGGGGTGCCCGATCCGGCGACGTCCCGCACCCCCGGGGCGGTGTCGGTGCGCAGCGTCGGCCTGGCCCTCACGCGCCTGTCGTTGATGCCGGTCTGGCTGGCGACGATCGTCTTCGCGGGGCTGGTGGCGGTCTTCATGTCCTTCGCCACGGTCGCGGCCGAGGCGCAGGGGGTGGAGCGGCCGGCCACGCTCTGGCTGTACTACACCCTGGGCGCGATCTCGGTCCGCCTGCTCGGGGCGAAGCTGCCCGACCGCGTGGGCCCGGTGAAGGTGGGCGCGGCGGCCCTGGCCTCCTACTCCTTCGGCTTCTGGCTGGCGAGCAGCGCGACGACGGGCAGCGACTTCGCGGCGGCGGCGCTCTTCGCGGGGCTGGGCCACGGCTACGCCTACCCGGTGCTGGCGGGCCAGGTGATCACCCGCACGCCCATGGCCCTGCGCGGCATGGCGGTGGCGGCCTTCACGGGCTTGTGGGAGGTGGCGCGGCTGGTGCTGGCCCCCGGCTTCGGCGCGCTGGCCGACCGCACGTCGGACGGCTTCATGCTGCAGTCGGCGTCCCTCTTCGGCGCGGTGGGCGTGGCGCTGTGGCTGGGCCTGGAGGCCCTGTTGGGGCGAAAGCACTGAGGCTGCAGTCCACAGCCGCGCGGTCTCTGGAACAATGCGCGGCATGAATCGCTGGATCATCCTGTTCGGGGCGCTGCTGATCGCGGCGCCGGTGTATGCGGCCGACGACGAGGGCGCCGACGAGGCCCCTGCGGACGAGGCTCCCGCCGACGATGAGGGCGCCGATGAGGCTCCCGCCGACGCTCCCGCAGAGGAGGCTCCGTCTGCCGACGCCCCCACGGAGGAGGCTCCCGCCGACGCCCCCGCGGAGGAGGCCCCGGTCGCCGACGCGCCGGCTGAGGACCCTTCCGCTGACGCCGCCCCCGCCGAGGCCGCCGACGTCCCCGCCACCGCGCCCAAGTCGGCAGCGGAGACGGACATGGCCCCCGCGCCCGATCCGAAGATGGAGGCCATGAAGGAGCACCTGGCGGCCTTCCTGGACCTGCCTCCGCCGCCCCTGGTGCTGGAGCTCCCCCACAACTTCAGCATCCAGCCCGTGGCCGACGTGCAGGTGCTGGTCACCGCCTTCGACATGGACGATCCCGAGCGCAACGACCCCATCGTGCACGGCGACTCCGACCACCGCGAAGGCGTGGCCATCCGCCGCGCCCGCTTCGGCCTCGTCGCCGACTGGAACGACGTCTTCGCCGTCTCCGTGCAGGCCGGCTGGAACGACCGCTACGACGCCCTGGAGCCCCGCCCGGAGAACGCCGACCTGGTCGAGGCCCTCTTCGCCTTCACGCCCGGTCGGGGCTTCGGCATGAGCGCCGGCCTGGCCCGCGTCGCCGTCGGTCGCCAGGCCCAGACGTCCGGCCTCAACCTCACCCTGCACGAGCGCGCCATGGTCAGCCAGAAGATGGCCCCCGCGCGCGAGCCCGGCCTGGCCTTCGCCGGCGCCCTGGGGCCCGAGGGCCACAAGGTCCTGCCCGCCAACGCCTTCCAGTACGGCATCAGCATCAGCAACGGCACGTCGGACTTCACCGGCGACTTGGACCCCTCGCCCCGCATCGCCGGCCGCGCCCGCATCGACCTGGGTGACGAGTGGGTCAACTCCGAGATCGACCACGACCCGGGCATGTTCGGCCTGAGCATCGGGGGCGGGGCCAACTACCACTGGGGCCTGGAGGCGGAGACGCTGACGGCGGGCATGGACCTGGGCCTGCGCGTCTGGCGCTTCACCCTGCTGGGCGAGGTCATGGTGGCCGACGCCACGCCCACCTTCGACACCGAGTCCCTGCCCGACTTCCTGGCCTCCCGGCAGTCCGTGGGCTGGTACGCGCAGCTGAGCGCCGCCATCGTGCCCGAGCACTTCGAGGCCACGGTCCGGGTCGAGGGCTACGACGACCACACCGGCCTGGCCGACGCGGGCGATCGCATCGACATCAGCGGCGGCGTCGGCTTCTACCTCTTCTCGACCCGCCTGAAGGTGCACATCGACTACACCCACCGCGAGGAGACGACCGTCGGCTACGCCACGGCCAACGACTCCCTGGTGGTGCAGATGCAGGCGCGGCTGTAGACCGACTGCTGCGGCGCCCCCTGTCGGTGGGGAGGCGCCGCGCTCGCGTCAGCGGGGGTCGGCGGCGGGGGTGTTCGGCCCGTTCGGCGGCAGCGTCGGCTCGGCGATGTAGTCCGCGGGGGGCTCGCCGGTCAGTGCGCCCAGGAACGTCACGATCGACGCCACCGTCCCCGGGTCCAGGTCCTTGCCCAGCTGGTGCTTGCCCATGAGGCGGACGACTTCGGAGAGGTCGGCGACCGAGCCGTCGTGCAGCCATGGGCCGGTGCGGGCGATGTTGCGCAGGGACGGCACCTTGAAGACGAAGGCGTCGGAGTCCTTGCCCGTGACGGCCTTGCGGCCCTCGTCGGCGGTGGGGAAGGGCTGGACCAGGCCCATCTTCATGTACTGCGTTCCGCCCAGGGTGGCGCCGCCGTGGCAGGCCGTGCAGCCCGCCTCCACGAAGGCGTCCAGGCCCGCCTCCTCCGCGTCGGTCAGCGCGGTGGCGTCCCCGGACGCGTAGCGATCGAAGCGTCCGGGCGTGACCAGCCCCCGCTCGAAGGCGCCGATGGCGTCGGCCATGTGGTCGTAGGTGATCGCGTCCCCTTCACCGAAGGCAGCGGCGAAGGGCTCGGCGTAGCCGGGGATGCTCTTGAGCACGGCCACGACGTGGTCGGCGCTCGGCATCGCCATCTCGATGGGGTTGAGCACCGGCCCCTTGGCCTGGGCCTCCACCGTCGGCTCGCGGCCGTCCCAGAACTGGGCGACGTGCAGGGCGGCGTTGTAGACGGTGGGCGAGTTGCGGCCGCCGCGCTGGCCCTTGTGGCCGGGGGAGGTGGGCTCGCCGTCCACGCCGAACTGGTCCAGCTGGTGGCAGGAGTTGCAGGCGATGTCGTGGTTCTTCGACAAGCGCTTGTCGAAGTAGAGCATGCGGCCCAGATCGACCAGGGCGGGCGCGGGGGCCTTCCCGTCGGCGGTCATCACGGCGGGCAGGGCGCCGAAGAGGGCGGCGTGCTTGACCGGCTGGAGCTGGGACGCGGCGGGCGCGGCCGGCTGGGTCTCTGCGTCGGTCGCGGGCGGCGGCGTGGACGGGCTGGAGCCGCATGCGGAGAGCAGGGCGAAGAGGGCGGCGGTCACAGGGGCGGCGAGGGGGCGCATCAGGGCTCCAATCGGGGGTTTCGTGTCTCTCCCGTCGGCAACGTAGTCAGCGCTTGCCGATTGGAAAGCGCTCCCCGCCAGATCGTGCCGAACCCCACTGCGCGCGCGCGGGCGAGGATGCTCCAGGCGGATACAATCCCCCCATGCTGACCTGCACCCGACGACTCGAGTGGGACGCGATGCACCGCATCCCCCGGCATGAGAGCAAGTGTGCCGCCTGGCACGGCCACCGCTACGCCGCGGAGATCACCTGCGGGGCCGAGGCCCTTGACGACCGCGGCCGCGTCATCGACTTCGGCGTGATCAAGCAGCTGGTGGGCGGCTGGATCGACGAGCGCTGGGACCACACCGCCATCCTCATGGAGGGCGACCCGGACCCCGCGGTGCCGATCATCGCCGCCTCCAACGCCGCCGCGGGCCGCCCCGTCTACTGGATGGCGGCCCATCCGACGGCGGAGAACCTCGTCGCAGAGCTCGCCCGGGTGGCCCAGCGCCTGCTGGCCCCCACCGGCGTGCGGGTGGTCTCGATCCGCCTGTGGGAGACGCCCAACGGCTCGGCGGAGTGGCGCGCGTCCAGCGAACCCACCGCGATCGCGAAGGCCCCGGCTGCCACCTCCGCCCCAAAGCCGTCGCCCACCAGCATCCGCCCCTCCCGCTAGGGCACCGGCCAGATGCTTTAGACTCCTCCCCGATGCGATGGAAGAAGCACCAGGGCCTCACGGCCACGGTCCAGTGCGCGGGGTGAGCTAGCAAGCTGCCGGCCGGGACGCTGGCGACCGCACTGAAAGACCTGCCTGCGCCGACGGATGCGCGGCTCCTCGTCGGCCACGCCAGCGCCGACGACGCCGCCGTCTACCGGTTGACGGACAGTCTCGCCCTGGTCCAGACCCTCGACTTCTTCACGCCGATCGTCGACGACCCCTACGACTTCGGCCGCATCGCCGCCGCCAACGCGCTGTCCGACGTCTTCGCCATGGGGGCCACGCCCAACGTCGCCCTCAACATCGTCTGCTTTCCCGACGACACCCTGGGCGCCGACGTCCTGGGGGAGATCCTGCGGGGCGGCCACGACGTGGTGCATCAGGCCGGCGCGGTCATCGGCGGGGGGCACTCGGTCAGCGACAAGGAGCTGAAGTACGGGCTGAGCGTCACCGGCACGGTGCACCCCGATCGCTTCTGGCAGAACCAGGGCGCCCGACCCGGCGACGTCCTGATCCTGACCAAGGCCCTGGGCACCGGCGTCCTGGCGACGGCCCTCAAGAAGGGCAAGCTGGGCCCCGACGCCGAGCGGGCGCTCATCGACGGCATGGCCACCCTCAACCGCGCGGCGTCCGAGGCCGGGCAGACCCTCGATCAGGGCCTGCACGCCGCCACGGACATCACCGGCTACGGCCTGCTGGGCCACGGCATGGAGGTCGCGCGCGCCTCCGACCTGCGCCTGCGCATCGACGCCGCCCAGGTGCCGTTCCTCGACGGCGCCGAGCACGCCGCCAAGAAGGGCTGGCTGACCCGCGGCGAGCACACCAACCTGGACTACCTGCGCGGCCAGGCGACCTTCGCGTCGTCGGTGACGTCGGTGCAGCGCTCGCTGCTGCTGGATCCGCAGACGTCGGGCGGGCTGCTGTTCTTCGTGGCCCCCGACCAGGCAGACGCCCTCGTCTCGGCGCTGCACGCCGCCGGCGTCGAGCTCGCGGCCGTGGTGGGCGAGGCGCAGGCGGGCGCGGCGGGCATCGACGTCGTCTGATCGTCGACGGGGGAATCGTCGGCCGGCGGTTCGGCGCGTCGTCCGCTCGCCCCATCGACCCCGCGATCAGCCCACCAGCACCCCGATCACTCGGCGGAGGGCGCCGGCACCAGGAACTCCGCCGGCCGGCCCGTGGCGCGGAAGCCGCCGTCGTTGTCGAAGTCGACCCAGATGGGGTTGGTGATGGCGTAGGGGTGGACCGGGTGGACCACCGGGAAGCGCGCGGGCTCGCCCACCGCGGAGCTGACGATGGCCGGCAGGTTGAGCTCGCCCAGGGCGCCGATCACCACGTCGTTGAGCTGCAGGGGCGGCACCTCCACCGTCTGATACAGGGGGGACAGGTCCTGGTCGCCGATGACGCTGACCACGTACCAGGCGTCCTGCAGGATCACGTTGCCGAACAGGTCCACGCCGCCGGGGGAGACCAGCTCGACCTCCTCCTCGAACTTCACGACCTCGTCGCTGGACACTGCGTCGCCGTCCCACTCCCGGATCAGCACGCCGTTCTGGTAGAGCTCGACGCGGTCGACCTTCATCCAGCGCGGCGCCTGCACCTTGATGAACAGGCTGACGGTGCCGTCGTCCACGCTGACGTCGCTGCCGATGCCGTGCGCCATGTCCTCGGCGTGCAGGTCGATGAGGGGGCCGTAGCTGGCGACGACGCGGTGCTCCTTGACCGCCAGGGCGACCTCGCGCTCGTTGATGGACTCGGGATCGTCCACGGCGGAGACGACGTAGTTGCGCGGGCAGCCCGACTCGTCCTTGGTCAGGCCGTGGGTGTCGCTGTTGCCCAGCACCGTGTGGCGGTAGCCCAGGTTGAGCAGGGTGAACCAGTCGTCGATCTGCCCCTGGGGCTCGCCGGCCAGGTAGATGGGCTCCTCGCCCGCCTCCAGCACCGACGGATCGGCCGCGCCCAGGAGGCGGCGCTGCTCGTCCAGGGTGCGCACGGTGACGTCGTAGGCGCGGACCTCCTGCCCGCTGCAGCCCTCCACGTCGACCCCGTCCTGCCATGCGGCGAAGCAGGTCAGCTCCTCCGTCGTCGGCGTCATCAGCAGATCGAACCGCTTGCCGTTGAGCAGCTCCAGCCCGTCGAAGTCCAGGGTGAAGGACTTGTCCAGGCAGCGCTCCGCCGGGTCGTCGGTGCTGCAGAGGTCCAGGTAGTCGTTGTTGCTGTTGAGCAGGCTGCTCTCCAGCACCGGGTCCATGGAGCTGCCGGCCATGGGGTCCAGGCCGTACTGGTCGAAGTAGCCCAGGATCCCGTCGCGGGGGTGGCCCACGAACACCGCGGTCTCCTCCGGGGAGTACAGGCCCAGGTTGCGCAGGCCGTCGACCATGTCCTGGGGCCCCATGTCGATCCAGTCGATGGAGCCGTTGTGCGAGGGCTGCGTGTAGTCCGCGGCCAGGGGGAAGGCCAGGAAGTGGCCCAGCTCGATGGTGGTGGTCTCCAGGCCCGCGGTCGCCTGCACCCAGCGGTCAAGGCCCAGGGCCTCGATGACGGGGCGGAACTCGGTGATGACGTCGTGGTCGGTGGCGGCGAAGAACTCCACACCCTCGGCCACCATCGTCACCGCGCGCATGGACAGCGACACGCCGGAGTCGTGGCTGGGCGCGCTGTGCACGTGCAGGTCGGCGGCGATGAAGCCGGTGGAGTCGACCTCCCGGGTCAGCAGGGCGGGCAGCTCCACCGAGCCCCCGGCGGTGAGCGTGACGCCGTCGACCAGGCCCAGGCTCTCCGCGCTGGACCACAGGCTGTACTCGGGCCCGCGGGTCACGAAGACGTCGTAGGTGCCCGGGGGGAGCTCCAGCTCGGCCTGGCCGTCGGCGAGGAAGGCGATGTGGCTGAAGCCGCCGGAGTGGAAGGGGTCGCCCAGCGCGGTGATGTTGCCCGCCGTGCCGTCCCGGGGCCGCAGGGAGATCTTGCTGGGCAGGGCCTCACCGCGCTCGTCGGTCACCGTGACCACCAGGCGCGCCGAACGGGGCACCACCAGCCCGGTCTTCGTGGTCTCCG